>CAZCPZ010000050.1:0-8259 GCA_964499875.1 uncultured Thermoplasmatales archaeon
CCCTGAGTAATTGGAATACTCATACCATCGAGCTGAATACAGTTAATGATAAACCCATATACTATTGGAAAAACATGATACATGGAGAGATATCTGAAGATGCGGGAGAAATCATTCTCGCTAACTGTACTTATGTAACCATAGGAAATCAACATCTAAGAGATACAACAGTGGGTATAGAAATTGGTTTCTCATCAAAATGTAGAACAGTTAACAGTATAATCACTGACAACGTATTTGGAATCTCCATCTGGTACTCAGACAACTGCAGTATTAAAGATAATACTATTCTTACTAACAACATAGATGGCATCTTCCTCTACTATTCTAGTAGCTGTATCCTTGAGGATAATGATATCTCATGTAACACCATAGGTATTGAGTTAACCTACTCTAATAGCAACAACATTGCAGCTAATAGAATAAGAAACAATGATGCAAATGGAATCTCTATCAGTAGTTCATCGAATAATTTCATCATAAAATGCGCTATCTATGGAAATAACATTGGTATCTCCATCTTCAACTCCTCAGGTACTCAAATCCATTACTGTAATATATATGGGAACAATATCCTTGGAATCTGTAATCTCAACAAAGAGAGAAAATATAGAGTAGACGCAAGATGGTGCTGGTGGGGGAGTATACTAGGTCCTACTCATCTTATCTCCCAATCCAAGATGAGGGACAGGGTGAGCTATAATGTCCTCTCTACACCTTGGTTGATTCTACCATCCATTACTATAAAACTGGGGGTAACCAAGGAATCAACAATGGTTTCATTGTAATTTTAAGTACCCAAATCTCCCTTCTTTTTGGTGAGGAAAATACTAATCTTTAAACCACGGTTTCAGAGTTTGAAATTTCGAAAAGAAGAATAACTCTGCTATGATGAAACTGAGGATGAAGATATCCATGGGTAAGAATAGAGATCTCATTCAGATTCTACTAATTGTTATACTAGGTATGTTTATCCCATTTCTAGGTTCAATTGTTATCACATTTAACTTGGATCCTCTAAAAACCGAGGATCTACTCAAGATAACTAGTACATTTGGCTATTTCCTACTTATATTTGGAATAGAGCTCCTAGTTGTATACATATATTTTAGAGTAACCAACACACTTGCTCAGAGAATACTAGATAAACAACAAGAAGAAGAGATAAAAAACAGGTTCCAATAACTCTCAAAAAAACCAGTCAGTGAAATCAGTTGCTCCATTATAATTATATGTTGGCGAATCTAAGTGGTTTTATTCTTTTTCTCCATATTGTACGTCAACGGCTACTCCATCTATATTTCGAATTATAATGCGATCCTCATCCTCTGAGAAATCAACTGTATATATGGTTCCATCTCTCTGTATAATACCATGATCTGCATTATATATAACCTTCTCACCTAGTTGTAACTCTGGATCAGTATCCTCGATATTCTCTAGTTGCTTTAGTTGATATGCATCATCTGCCATTCCTATCAATGTTCTAAGGGTTCTAATTTTCCTACCATCGGTTTCTCGACTGATTCGATTCTTTATAGCCGTTATAAGCGCTGGTATCTCCTGTGGTGTTAAAAGCAGTAGGATTTTCCTCCAAAACCAGTAGTAGAGTTTATTTCCCCTAGCATTTATATGCTCTGGTGGTTTATCTGGGTATAGTATTATTCTACCACCTAGTGTTCTATGTTTACGTCTCCACTCGGTTCGCTTCCTATCAAGCTCTTTTTTTCTTCGTGATACCATGAAACAGTACTCCTTGTTTTATTCCAGTAATTAGGATGGACTTCTACCTTTATGAATCTTACTCAAGGTTTTTCTTAGAATACTTTAGAGTGATACGGCAACTACCCTCTATACTCACCATACAGGGACCCACTGGGTGTGTAGGTGTACATTTCTTACCAAACAAGGGGCATTCCTCTGGTGTGATTAATCCTCTTAATAACTCTCCGCATCTACAACCCGGTGGTTCCCTGAAAGTTTTATTTGATAGCTTAGAGAGTTCTTCCTCATATCTAATTCTAGCATCGTATTCTCGATACTTGTCTCTTAGTTTGAAACCAGAGTTAGGTATAACTGGGAATCCACGCCATCTAACGTCTATTGTAGTGAAAACATCTCTCATCAATTGTTGTGCCCTCAGGTTTCCTTCCTCTCTAACAACTCTGATGTACTCATTCTCCACTTTTGGTTCCTCATTCTCTATTTGATTGATTAGCATCCAAACCCCTACTACTAAGTCCAGGGGTTCAAATCCCGCTATAACCTGTGGTATCCCATAGGTTTTGGTTAAGGGTTCATAGGGTTTTGTTCCAATGATTGTGGATACATGACCTGGTTCAATGATTCCATCTAAACTTATCTCCCCCATACTTAGTATCGCATCTAAAGCTGGTGGTATAATGCGGTGACAGCATAGTATAGAGAAATTCTCTGGTGGTTGATTAACTATCACTGAGGCTGTTGATGGAGCAGTTGTTTCAAAACCAACTGCCATAAAAACTACTTCTTTATCCTTCTCTTTCCTTGCTATTTCTACGGCATCCTCGATTCCATATACTGTTCGAATATCACATCCTTCTCCTCGTAAGTCTAGTAGTGAACAGGTTTCTCCAGGTACCTGCAGCATATCTCCAAATGTCGCCACAGTTTTACCTTCCCTTGCTAGTAGAATCATCTCTTCTATCTCCCTAGGAGTAGTAACGCATACTGGGCACCCTGGTCCCTGGATAATAGTGACGCCACACTGTGAGAATAAAGAATCAAGACCATGTTTCATCAAAGTATCTTGATGAGTACCACATACATGCATAAACTTCAAAGACAAATTCTTCTCCTTTATCCTAGATATGATCTCCCTTGTAAGATTCTTATCTCGGAGTGTAAACAACTTCTTATTCCTCCCCAGCCTCAATTAATTCTCTAAACAACCTCAGGGTTTCCTCTGCTTCTCTTGGATCTATTGTTTGAATAGCAAACCCTGCGTGTACCAAGACATATGACCCTACTTTTGCATCAACAAGAGAGGTGTTTACCACACGTTTAGTTCCATCTCCATAATCAACAACTGCATGCTCTTCATCAGTTACCTCAATGATTCTACCAGGTATCGCTAGGCACATCTCAAATAGTTAAGGAGATATAGAACTATTATATATACCTCTCCTCCAAAATAATTAAATAATCATTACTATGATAAAAATTTGGGTTTTCAATTATGAAGAAATCAACGTTTACCTTGATTCTATTATTTCCCTTGGTTTCCAGTGGAGTTGCTCCAATTCAAAATATACCAGGGGAGTATAAATACCATACCTATGAATCCATGACTAATCTACTACGAACCCTTGCAGCAGAGTATCCTAGTATAATACTACTGGAATCTATCGGTACAACCTATGAGAGTAGAGAAATCTGGATGGTGAAGATTTCAGATAATGTTAGCATCGAGGAGGAGGAACCAGGTGTATTATTAATGGGTGCACATCACGGTAATGAGAAACCATCCTATGAAGTACTGGTTTTCTTCATAAAATACATAGTTGAAAACTATAGTAAACCAGATATAGATAATGATGGTGATGGTCTAATAAATGAGGATACCTTTGATGGTGTTGATAATGATGGAGATGGTTTAATAGATGAGGATCCAAGTGAAAGTAGAATCAAAGAAATTGTTGATAACACTCAGATATATATTGTTCCAATGGTTAACCCCGATGGAGTAGAATATGGTTGGAGGAAGAATAGAGTCCCTAATCATGGGCCTTTTGGTTTAAACAAGGAGGTTACTTCTTATGGCGTTGACCTCAACCGTAACTATGGCTACCTATGGTACTTACCATTCATCTTTCCTAAGAGGTATCACTTAGCTGCTTTACTACCTGATAAAAGCTGGAATTACCATGGACCTTATCCTTTCTCAGAGAATGAAACTAGGGCAATTAAACATTTAGTTGAAAACCATGATATCCGTATAGCTATATCTTATCACTCCTTCGGTGAATTCATATTCTATCCTTGGACTCATACTAGTCTACCGACACCTGATGAAAAACTATTTCTATCCATTGGAGAAAACATCTCGCAGATAGATGGTTACTATCTCTATAGAGGTAGAGATTATTTGATTCCAAGGTTCGGTGGAACCATTGGAACCGTAGATAACTGGTTATATGGGGTACATAGGATACCATCATTTACAATTGAGTTATGTAAGAGTAGAGCTCCTCGTGATCCAGAAATAGTATACACCTACTGCTGGAGACATGTTGGAGTAAACCTCTACATATGCGAGAAAGCTATAGATCTTCAATAAAAGATGAGATTTCCTTTAACAAAAACCATAATTTTCGGTATATCGAAAATTATTAGGTATACTGAAAAATTTATATAGTGTTTCTCTCATTTCAAAGAAACTATTCTAGAGCATATAAGGAGGGACAGATTTTCTGATGATAGCGAAACCACCGTCGCTAGGGATACCCCTCGCAGAGCTACCAGAGCAACAAAGAGCTAGGATAATATCTATACATGGAGGAAGAGGATTTCAACATAGATTACATGTTATGGGTATCATGGAGGGTAGAATAGTAACCATTGTATCCAAACAACCATTCCGGGGGCCTATAACCATTAGAGTTAATGGAACACATATGACTCTTGGTAGAGGAATGGCTAGGAAGATAATAGTGGAAGTGATCCCATAAAAAAGATAGTTTTAATGGGGAATCCAAATGTAGGGAAAAGCGTAGTATTCTCAAGGTTAACGGGAGCCAATGTTATAGCATCCAACTACCCTGGGACAACCGTTGACTTCTCCAAAGGAAAAATACGTATCCATGGAGAAACATTTGAAATCATTGATGCACCTGGGACATACTCCTTGGAACCAACGAATAAAGCTGAGGAAGTAGCAAAGAAGATGCTAGAGGAAGCAGATATAGTTATCAACGTAGTAGATGCAACAAACCTAGAGAGAAACCTATACCTGACATATGAACTCTTAGAACAGAAGATACCGATGCTAATTGCATTAAACCTATGGGATGAAGCTAAGCATCTAGGTATACATATAGATGTAGAGAAATTACAAGAGATACTAGGAGTACCAGTGATACCAACAGTGGCATTAACAGGTGAAGGAATTAGGAACCTAGTATTAAATATAGAGAAAGCAACTGTTAACCCAAAGATAAGATTCAAGGAAAACAAGGATAGATGGATAGCTATTGGCTCAACTATTCAACAAGTAGAGAAAGTTGAACATAGACATCATACACTTAGAGACAGGTTATCTGATCTAACTATTAAACCCTCTACGGGTATACCAGTTGCTACCCTCATAATACTAGGATCCTTCTACATTGTCAGGTTAATAGGTGAAAACCTAATTAATTTCATCTTCGATCCACTCTTCGAAGACATATACCTACCCATAGTGGAAGAGTTAAGTAGAATACTAGGACCAGGGATACTACATACTCTTCTAATTGGACCTTATGGTGAGGAAATAGTATTCACAGAATCCCTAGGTATACTAACCACAGGGTTATATGTACCATTCGCTATGGTATTACCCTATATCATCGCTTTCTACATCCTACTTTCCATACTAGAGGACACTGGCTATATGCCTCGTCTCGCAACACTAGTTGATAACATCCTACATAAACTAGGTATGCATGGTTATGGAATAATACCAGTCTTCCTAGGTCTCGGATGCAATGTCCCAGGAGCATTAGCTACTAGGACACTAGAAACTAGGAAACAAAGATTCATCTCAGCTACCCTACTAGCAATTGCTATACCATGTATGGCTCAAACAGCTATGATCTTCGGTGTATTAGCTCAACATGGAGTAGCCTACTTGATGCTAGTGTTCCTGATACTCCTAATAATATTCATAACCATGGGTGTAATTCTAAATAGACTTACCAAAGGTTCATCACCGGAGATATTCCTAGAGGTTCCACCATATAGGAGACCTAGTTTTAAAGCAGTTGCAAAGAAAACATGGATGCGAATCCATTGGTTTATAAGAGAAGCAATACCCTTCCTATTCCTAGGAGTATTCTTGGTGAATCTACTCTACTCCCTAGGTTTCCTCCAATGGCTCAGTAAATTATTAATGCCTATTATGCAAACCCTCTTTGGTTTACCTGGTGAGGCTAGTACTGCATTAATCATAGGTTTCCTAAGGAAAGACCTTGCTGTAGGAATGCTACTACCATTAAATATGAATCCACTGCAACTAGTTATAGCAGTAACAATACTCACAATATACTTCCCATGTGTAGCAACATTCGCTGTTCTACTAAGAGAACTTGGATTCAAAGATATGGTTAAATCTACACTTATAATGATCTCCACTGCTATAACCGTTGGTTTCACACTAAGACTAATCTTCTTTGGATTACCAATATAAGTTTTGGTATCAAAACACTCTTAAGATAGGAGAGTATTCCTTCTCCTCCACCATGTTGGATATAAAACTTATAAGAGAGAACCCAGAGTTTGTTCAAGAGAACATTGGTAGACGAAAAAAACCAGAGTACCTAGAGATGCTTAATAAACTAGTGGAGGTAGACAGACAATGGAGGGAACTAAAAGTAGAGGTTGATAAACTACGTCAACAGAGAAACCAGCTTACATCTAAGATTAGGGAACTTAAACAACAAGGTAAGGTTGAGGAGATTAAAAAAGTAGTAGATGAAGCTAAGAAGATACCTGATAAAATCAAGGAGTTAGAGGAGAAGAGACAGAAACTAGAAGATGAAAGAAGAAACCTTCTGCTTCGGATACCAAACCTGTTACATGAAAGTGTACCATATGGGGAGGGAGAGGAAGATAATGTTGTTGTGAAAACATGGGGTGAACCAAGGAGGTTTGATTTCCCACCGAGGTCACATGTTGATTTAATGGAACAGTTAAACCTCATGGATACTCAGAGAGCAGCTAAGATAGCAGGTGCTAGATTCTATTTTATTAGAAACGAGTTAGTGGAATTAGAGTATGCATTGATTCAGCACGCTATAAAGATCCTTAAGAGTAGAGGGTTTACTCTAATAGTTCCACCTCCACTTGTCAAAGAATACATCATGGAAGGAGGAGGTTTCCTCCCAACTTATAGAGAGGATGTCTATAAGATTGAGGGTGAAGACTTGTTTTTAGCAGGAACCTCTGAGGCACCACTAGTTGGTATGCATGCAGATGAGATACTATACCAGGATGATCTACCACTACGCTACGGTGGTTTCTCCACTTGTTTCCGGACAGAAGCTGGTGCACATGGAAAGGATACAAAAGGGATATTCCGTACACATCACTTCGAGAAAGTAGAACAAATATCGATTACTACACCAGAGCAGAGTTGGGATGAACATGAATATTTATTTGAAACAGCGGAGATCTTCTGGCAATCCCTAGAGATACCATATAGGAAGGTGAATATCTGCACTGGTGATATAGGTATTGTTGCAGCTAAGAAATATGATCTAGAAGGATGGTATCCCTCTCAACAAACCTATAGAGAACTAGTTTCTACTAGTAACTGTACAGATTATCAAGCGAGGAGACTAAAAATTAGGTATAGAGAAAAAGATGGTATGCCCACCAAGATGTGTCACACTCTCAACTCAACATTAATAGCAATTCAGAGAGGACTAACATGTATACTAGAAAATTACCAGAGAGAGGATGGAAGCATAGAGATACCAAGGGTTCTCCAACAGTATGTAGATTTTAAAGAGATCACACCTCTAGATTGAGATAGCTCCAACAGGGCACTCATCAACGCAGCTTCCACACTCAGTGCATTTACCTGCATCAATCTTTGCCTTATCATTCTCCATAGAGATTGCATCTACAGGGCATGCATCAACACAAGTACCACAGCCAACACAAGTTTCTTCATCTACTACCGCTGCCATGAGGATAAGGTAAACAAAACAATGGTTTTTAATCTTTTGGCGGAATATAACTAGTTTAGAATTAAGGATACATCTCCTAGATCATATACTTGGAAACCTTCTCTCCTCAACCTATTCTTCTCCTCAACTTCTAAGGCAAATAAACCATAACTTTTTTCCATACCTTCAAACACTTTTATATTCTGGGTATTATTTTGTAGCTGCTCAAGTATACCAATGGATTCCATGTAGCTTAGTTTCTTCCATTTACATTCAAACAAGGTTAACTCCTCATCTTTTAATACTACTGCCTCAACCTCTTGATTTTTATACCACCATTTACCTACTC
>CAZCPZ010000051.1:0-8232 GCA_964499875.1 uncultured Thermoplasmatales archaeon
GAAAATCTAACAGCGTCATATACTGCGGGTACCAAAGATTTTGCAGAGGGTGTAAAAGCTTTTGTAGAGAAACGTAAACCAGTCTTCAAAGGAGAATAACGACAATAAACGAAGATCCTTGTAGAAAAATTTATTTATCCACCCTTCAATCGACGGGGATAAACTGGAGGAGTCATATGGAGTTTGAAACACTGGAGTTACAGAGAGATAAAGATGTTGTTACTATTATCTTGAATAGACCAGATGTACATAACGCTATGAATGATAGGACGATGAAAGAGTTAACGAGTTGCTTCAAAGAGTTCTCTAAGGATGAAAGTATTAGGGTAATAATTCTCACCGGTAGAGGTAAATCCTTCTGCGCAGGAGCAGATCTCAACTGGATGAAGAGAATGGTTAACTACTCAATGGAGGAGAACATTGAGGATAGCAACCTGCTACTAGAGTTATATGACTCTATATATTATTGTTCAAAACCAGTTATAGCTAAGGTAAATGGTCATGCTTTTGGTGGAGGAATAGGTTTATTCGCAACCTGTGATATAGCTATAGCAGTACCAAACTGTAGATTCGCTTTCAGTGAAGTGAAACTAGGTATCATACCGGCGGTTATATCAACATTTGTAGCTAGACGCCTAAGTATAGCGGAGATGAGACGCCTCTTCATAACTGGTGAGAGATTCACATCTGAGTATGCAGAAAAGATAGGTTTAATAGACCTAGTGGTACCAGAAGAGGAGATAGATGATAAGGTTAACCAATATGTTTCCATACTAAAGTCTTCTGGACCAAAAGCCATAATGGAGGTTAAAAACCTTATAGATGCATATGAGAAGCTATCTATCAAAGAATATAAGGAGTATACTGTTAGAAAAATCTCTGAGTTAAGAGTATCAGAAGAAGGACAGGAAGGTATAAATGCTTTCCTTGAGAAGAGAAAACCGAGGTGGAGTGAGTAGCTGTGTTTAAGAAGATTCTAATAGCTAATAGAGGAGAGATAGCTGTTAGGATAATAAAAGCATGTCAAGAACTTGGTGTTAAAGCAGTAGCAATCTACTCAGATGTTGATAAGAATGCTCCACATGTGGTGATAGCAGATGAAGCGGTACCACTTGGTGATCCCACACCGATTGAGAGTTACTTGAATATACCTAAGATTATTGAGATAGCTAAGGAGAGAGATGTAGAAGCTATACACCCTGGTTATGGTTTCCTAGCTGAGAACCCTGATTTCGCTGAATCTTGTAAGACAGCAGGTATAACATTTATTGGTCCAACAGCGAAGGTTATCAGCCTCATGGGTGATAAAATTGCTGCTAAGAAAACCATGGAGAACGCTGGTGTACCAGTGATTCCAGGGTACCATGGACCAAGACAGGATACAGAGTCTCTAGTAAAAGAGGGAGAGAAGATAGGTTTTCCCCTCCTCGTGAAAGCAGCAGCGGGAGGAGGGGGAAAAGGAATGAGAATAGTTCATAGCATAGATGAGTTACCAGATGCAATTGAGAGCGCTAAGAGAGAATCAAAATCTTCTTTTGGAGATGACACAGTATTCCTAGAGAAATACCTTGATAAACCTAGGCATATAGAATTCCAGGTTTTAGCGGATAACCATGATCATACTATACATTTATTTGAGAGGGAATGCTCCATACAGAGGAGGCATCAAAAGATTATAGAGGAGACACCTTCACCGGTTATGACCCCTGAGCTTAGAGAGAAAATGGGGGAAGCAGCAGTTAGAGCAGCAGAAGCAGTAGGCTACACGAATGCTGGAACAGTAGAATTCATGGTAGATGGAAACCTAAACTTCTACTTCATGGAGATGAATACTAGGCTTCAAGTGGAGCATCCAATCACTGAGTTTACAACAGGTGTAGACTTGGTTAAATGGCAGATTAAGATAGCTAGTGGTCAAGAATTAACACTAAAACAAGATCAGCTTATACAGCGAGGACATGCTATAGAGTGTAGAATCTACGCTGAGGATCCCTCAAATGGTTTCCTCCCTAGTACGGGTACTCTTAGGAGAGTAGAAGAACCTAGTGGACCAAATATACGTGTAGACTCAGGTATAACCTCTAACCTCGAGGTTACACCATACTATGATCCCTTGTTATCAAAACTTATAGTTGCAGCAGAGAATAGAGATGAGGCTATAGATAAGATGATATGGGCTTTATCTCACTACGTAGTCATGGGTGTAACAACAAATATACCATTCCTCAAGAAGGTGTTGGAGCATGAGGAGTTTAGAAAAGGAAATATTACAACTCACTTCATTGATAACTACTTCAAGGAATGGCTCACGAGGAAACATGGGTTACCTGTTGATGCTATAATAGCATTAGCAGTCTATGATGCTATGTATCCAAGGAAACAAGAAGTTGTTAGATACAAAGAAGCTGATCCACATTCACCTTGGCGGTATGTGGGTAGATGGAGAATCGGAGGAGAGATAGAGGATGTTCATTAACTATGAACATGAGAATAACGTATACCAGGTTAGTGTAGAGCGAAGAGGAGATAAATTCTATATCACATATGATAACACGGAGTATCAGGTTGAAGCAGAAGAAGTAAAACAAGGATACCTTAAGATAACAGTTGGAGATAGGCTGATAAAAGCAGTAGTTACTGAGGGAGAGAAAGAGAAATATGTTTTCATAAACGGGGATGTATTCAAGGTTAAACCAGTTTCCTTAACAGGTAGGAGAGCAACTACTAGAAGAGAGGAGGGTGACCTAAGTTCTCCTATATCTGGTAGAGTAACAAAGATTTCTGCATCTGAGAATACTAGGGTTAAGAAAGGTGATATACTCGTTGTTATTGAAGCTATGAAGATGGAGTATCTTATAAGAGCACCCTATGATGGTGTTGTTAAAAAGATTCATGTTAAAGAAAATGATCAGATAGAGATGGGAGAGTTAACAGTAGAGTTAACAAGAGAAGAGAAGGAGGAATGAGAAACTATGGATGTTATAGAGAGTAACATTGATACTTCTAGCAGGGAGTTTAAAGAGAACTATACTCACTATGAGAAACTAGTTAGAGACTTGAAGCAGAAACTAGCGGAGGTTAGAAAAGGAGGGGGAGAGGAGAGGATTAAACTCCATAAGAGTAGAGGGAAGATGCTTGCTAGAGAGAGAATAGAGGCATTGATAGATCCAGATACACCTTTCATGGAGCTTAGTCCCCTCGCAGCCTATGACATGTATGATAACAAGGCACCCTCAGCTGGTATCATAACAGGTATAGGGATTATTCATGGACGTGAAGTTGTGATTATTGCTAATGATGCAACAGTAACTGGTGGAACATATTATCCAATGACAGTTAAAAAACATCTTAGGGCTCAAGAAATAGCAATGGAGAACAACCTACCATGCATATATCTAGTGGATTCCGGTGGAGCATTTCTACCAATGCAAGATGAGGTATTCCCAGATAGAGAACACTTTGGTAGAATATTCTATAACCAAGCTAGGATGTCCGCTATGGGTATACCGCAGATTTCTGCAGTAATGGGTTCATGTACCGCTGGTGGAGCCTATATACCTGCTATGTCAGATGAGACCGTTATAGTTAAGGGTACAGGAACCATCTTCCTAGGGGGACCGCCATTGGTTAAAGCTGCTACAGGTGAAGATGTAACAGCGGAAGAACTTGGTGGAGCAGATGTACACTGTAGGAAGAGTGGAGTAGCAGATCACTATGCTAGAAATGATATGGAAGCTATACATATAGTTAGGAATATCGTTGAGAACCTCAATAGACCAGAGAAAACTAGGTTAGATGTGAGGGAACCAGAGGAACCACTATATGATATAAAAGAGATTTATGGTATAATACCTAAGGATCTCAAGAAACCTTTTGAGGTTAGAGAGATTATAGCGAGACTAGTTGATGGCTCAAAATTCCATGAATTCAAAACACTATATGGTGAAACCTTGGTATGTGGGTTCGCTAGGATAATGGGTTACCCAGTTGGTATAATAGCTAATAATGGTGTACTCTTCTCAGAGTCCGCTATAAAAGGAGCACATTTTATAGAGATATGTTGTCAACGTAAGATACCGCTTGTTTTCCTGCAGAATATCACTGGTTTCATGGTTGGGAAAAAATATGAGGCAGGTGGTATAGCTAAGGATGGAGCGAAGATGGTGAGTGCAGTGGCAACAGCGAATGTACCAAAGTTCACAGTGATCATAGGAGGTTCCTTCGGTGCAGGGAACTATGGTATGTGCGGTAGAGCATACCAGCCTAGGCAGCTATGGATGTGGCCAAATGCTAGGATATCAGTTATGGGTGGAGAACAAGCAGCAAACGTGCTTTTAACAGTTAAAAGAGACCAACTTTGGAGGAAAGGTAAGGTTCTCACAAAGGAGGAGGAAAAGAAGATTGTTGAACCAATACTTAAGAAATATGAGAGAGAAGGTAGCCCCTATTATAGTACCGCTAGGATATGGGATGATGGTGTTATAGACCCCGTTGATACTAGACTACTACTAGGACTTGGGATATCAGCAGCTTTAAATGCACCTATACCTGATTGGAAACCGGGTGTATTCAGAATGTAAAAAACTCTACCACTTTTTTCTTCATGAGGAGGTTTTAAATATACTCTACCTATAAGGGGTTAGAAGACTCATCTTAGTGTGGTAACGATGAGTATAACGGATTTAACCTCTATGGCTGAGCCACAAGTGGATTTAAAGAATGAGATCCTACTGCAACTGGAGAAACTGAGAGATGAAATCCCAGAGTATTGTTTTCAATGCGCTAGGTGTACATCTGGTTGCGAGGCACATAGACTACTAGAGTTGGAGCCACATAGAATCGTAGCGTTACTAAAAAAAGGCCTCATCGATGAGATGGTGAACTCAGATATAATCTGGACTTGCATGAGTTGCTTTAAATGCTGGGAGCGTTGCCCACAGAAAGTAGCACCTGTTGAGATACTATACCTACTAAAGAATCGAGCTGTAGCACTGGGTAAACAAATCCCTGGTAACTATACAGCTGCTCTTCAATCAGTATTATCAAATGGTTTACTACAAGAAATGAAGACTGTTTCAACTAGAAGTGGAGAAGCAAAGAATAGAAACGACCTTGGTTTACCAGAGGTTTCAAAACCTGTTGATCAAAGTAGACTCCAAGCACTGTTATCGAAACTAGCTATTGAGAAACTATAAGGGGGTTGAATCAACTTGGTTAGGGAATTAGCATTCTACCCTGGTTGTATAATGCAAACAGAGCAATATGCCTATGAACTCTCCCTAAGAGAAGTTTTACCGGTTCTAGATGTAAAACTTGTAGATATCAATGGTTTCTCCTGCTGTGGAGAACCACTTAAAAGTGTTAATAGAATGATTACACTAGTTTTATCAGCTAGAAACATTGCTATAGCCGAGGAGAAAAACCTAGACTTATTTGTTCCATGTCCAATATGCAACTTAGCTTTCAGTGAATGCAAAAAGATACTAGATAATGATGATAAGATGAAGGAGAGAGTAAATAATTTCCTAATAGAAGAGAATCTAAGATACAAGGGTGATAGTAGGATCATTAGTATCTTAGAGTTACTATATGATATAGTTGGACTTGATGAGATTAAGAAACATGTGAGGAAACCTTTGAATCTCAAAGCAGCTGTACACTATGGTTGCCATATGATTCGACCAACAGAGATTGGTAGACCAGATGACTCTGAGGAACCTAGGAAACTAGAGGAGATACTAAATATTATAGGAGTAGAGACACCATGGTACCCTGAGAAACTGGATTGCTGCGGTGGACTATTAAATATGAATCTCCCAGAGACAGCGCTTACTAAAACCGGTGAGAAACTACAAAAGATAGAGGAACAAGGTTTTGATCTACTCGTAGATATATGCCCATGGTGTCATAGACAGTTTGATGGAAAACAGAAGAAGGCTGGTGAAACAGTTGCTGCCACATTAAACCTACCAGTATTATACTTAACGCAACTCCTTGGAATAGCTTTTAACATTTCCATAGAGAAACTAGGTTTAAACCTTAATCTAAGCCCGGTTGATGCAATAATAGAAGTAGGGGGAGAGGCATGAAACCAAGGATAGGGATCTTCGTCTGCCACTGTGGTATAAATATAGCTGCAACTGTTGATGTAGAAGCAGTTAGAAAACACGCTGAGGATTTAGAGGATGTAGTAGTTAGCAGAGATTACAAGTATATGTGTTCTGATGTAGGAGCTAATATTATAAAAGAATCTATCAAAGAAAATAAACTCACAACCGTGGTAGTAGCTTGTTGCTCCCCTAGGATGCATGAGCATACTTTTCAAAATGTTATCTCTGATGCTGGTTTAAACCCTTATATGCTTGAGATAGCGAATATAAGAGAGCAATGCTCCTGGGTGCATGATGATAGAAAAGTTGCTACTGAGAAAGCTAAGAAGCTAGTAGAGGCAGCAGTAGCAAAAGCTAGACAATTAGAACCACTTTCTCCATCAACCATAGATGTAGTACCAGATGCCCTCGTTATAGGTGGAGGTATAGCTGGGATACAAGCTGCTCTTGAGATAGCGGAGAATGGACACAGGGTTTACCTAGTTGAGAAAACATCTACCCTGGGAGGGAGGATGGCGCAGCTTGATAAAACTTTTCCAACGCTTGATTGCTCAAGCTGTATACTAACACCTAAGATGATGGAAGTAGCGAATCACCCTAATATAGAGTTACTAACATACTCTGAAGTAGAAGAAGTAGAGGGAAGTATAGGGAACTATACAGTGAAGATTAGGAAGAAAGCCAGGTATGTAGATACAGATAAATGTACTGGCTGCGGGAGCTGCGCAGAGAACTGTAGACTAAGAGATAGGATACCAAATGAGTTTGATATGAATCTAGGTAAACGCAGCGCTATATATCTACCATTCCCCCAGGCAGTACCTTTAGTCTATACTATTGATCCTAATCATTGTCTAATGCTTACCAAGGGGAAATGTGGTAAAACACCAGCGTGTATAGAGGCATGTGAGGCAAAAGCCATAGATTTCAACCAGAAGGATGAGATTATAACAGTTAAAGTAGGAGCAATAATAGTTGCCACTGGATTCAACCTACTTGACCCCAGTGAGGTACCAGAGTATGGTTATACTCATTCTCCTAATATCATTACTACTCTTGAAATGGAGCGTCTAATAAACTCAGCTGGACCAACAAAAGGAGAAATCCAGCTACTAGATACTAAGGAGAGACCAAGTAGTGTAACATATATCCTATGTGTTGGTTCTAGAGATGAAACAACTTGTAACTGGTGTTGTAGAATAGGTTGTATGACAGCATTAAAACACCTATATCTTATAAGAGAGAAACTACCGGATGTAGAACTTAATCTATGTTATATTGATATTAGAAGCTTCGGTAAGGGATACGAGGAATTCTATAGGAAAGCTAGAAACCTCAAGGTAAACTTGTTTAGAGGGCGACCATCAGAGGTTAAACCAACCAAAGAGGGTATAATAATTAATGTATTTGATACAATGACAAACAAGTTATTCGAAATCAAAACAGATATGGTAGTACTAGTACCAGCGGTTACACCAAGAGAAGACTTTGTTGAACTTGCTCGTAAACTAAAGATATCTCTTAGTAGCGATGGTTTCTTCCTAGAAGCACATCCGAAGCTTAAACCCATGGATACAGCAACAAGTGGAATATTCCTAGCGGGATTCTGCCAGGGTCCAAAGGATATACAGGATACAGTAGCACAAGCAAGTGGAGCAGCATCTAGAGCATTAACAATTCTCTCTAAAGAGAAACTAGAAGCACAGGCATATACAGCGGAGGTTAATGAAGAGTTATGCTCAGGATGCGGTATATGCGTAGCAACCTGTGCTTACCAAGCTATAGAACTTGTAACAGAAGATGAGAAGACTCATGCTAAGGTAAACGAGGCATTATGTATGGGATGCGGAGCCTGCAGTGCTGCTTGTCCATCAGGAGCAATACAACAAAGAGGATTCAAAGACCTAGAACTACTACCAGTGATAGAAGTTTTAAGTCAAACGTCATAGCCATTTTTTAGTCTCTCCTCAAATCCACTTCTCTTAATTTTTCCATGCTAATTTCCCCCTCTTTTCAATTTTTCAGATTCCAAAAGGAGGAAGTTTTTTCGAAAACCCCTTAAAAATACCCATGATGAAAAAATGAGATCGGAAGAGCACACGTCTGAACTCCAGTCACTGAC
>CAZCPZ010000052.1:0-8203 GCA_964499875.1 uncultured Thermoplasmatales archaeon
TGTTATTGGTAATGCAACTATGAAACCAGCCAGAGGACCAGAGAAACCTACATCAAACAGAGCCTTCCTATTAGGCATAGGGTCCCTACTAGATATAAGTGCTCCAAAGGTACCAATATTGAAACCTGGTAGAATAGGTGGAACAGGTATAAAAAAAGGTAGGGATGTTCTTATACCATGCATACGAGAGGCGTAATAATGGCCCATCTCGTGAACAAATAATATACTCATCAATGGTAAAGAAAAAGAAATTGCTCCATTTAGAAGATGTTGAAGAGAGAAAACCTTGTATAGATCTTTTATCGGTACAGATTCAAGATCATTATAACCCATATCAAGTAGGGAGCCAGTCAACAGAGTGGTTATAATAGTAGCTATAAGTAAAACAATGTTTATCCACACAGGTTTCTCTCTTTTACCAGGGTGCTTCAAAATATATAATACATATTTCCCTCTCTCAAAACGTAGAGTAGGTATATAATCCTTTGATTTGAGGATTCTTCTTAGGGAATCAAAATTATCCTCCACCTTCTCCCTATCAACATTACAGTAGAAGACCACGGTTGAAGGAGAAATCTTCATATCATAAAAAGGGAAACGTTTACCTACTTCATTCTTCAAGAAATCTAAATCAAATTCTGTATTCCAATTCTCACTCCATGATTCCTGCATTTCGTAGTCAAAACAACCTATACCTATACTATAGTTATTAAACTTTACCAAGGCATCATATTTATCTATACCCTTATGTTTTCCTAAATCGAGGGTTTAAACAATGAGTGTAACCATGGTTATAGGAACACAATGGGGTGACGAAGGTAAAGGCAAAATAGTTGATTATCTAGCAGAAAATGCAGATTATGTAGTTAGATTTCAAGGGGGGAACAATGCTGGACACACCATCAATGTGAATGGAGAAACCTACAAACTACACATCATACCATCTGGAGTAATACAAGGTAAAATAGGTGTTATTGGGAATGGATGTGTTCTAGATCCAGAGAATCTACTAGATGAAATAAAGAAACTAAAAGAGAGAGGTATCAATCCAAAGATACTCATTAGTAACAGAGTCAACATAATAATGCCTTACCATAAACTCCTCGATGGTGCTGCTGAATCATATCTTGGGAATAAAAAAATTGGTACAACCAAGAGAGGCATTGGTCCATGCTATAGTGATAAAATAGCGAGGATGGGAATCAGAGCCTCAGATCTTATAGATAGAGAAATCCTTAGGGATAGACTACAACTTGTGTTACCAATTAAACAAAAACTTTTAGAGATCTACGGTTTAGACGTAAAACTTGATGAAGAAGAGATCCTAGATAGATACAGCAAATATGGTGAGGAGATACGACCATTTGTAACAGATACCCATATTATACTACAGGAGGCTGTTAAACAAGAAAAAAATATACTCCTTGAAGGTGCACAGGGAGTACTATTAGATGTTGATTTCGGAACATACCCATACACAACATCATCACATGTAATAGCAGGAGGAGGCTCAATAGGCACAGGTTTACCACCAACATCACTCAAAAGAATAATAGGAGTTGTAAAGGCATATACCACCCGAGTTGGTTCCGGGCCAATGCCAACAGAGTTAAAAGATAAAACCGGTGAGTATCTGCGAGAAAAAGGGCATGAGTTCGGTACAACAACGAGTAGACCACGGAGATGTGGATGGTTAGATTTAGTAGCAGTTAAACATTCCTGTAGATTATCTGGAGTAACAGATGTAGCTATAACAAAACTAGATGTATTAACTGGTTTAAAAACCATAAAAGTATGTGTAGGATACAAAATAGATGGATTAGAAACCGGTGTTTTTCCATCTACTGTAGAGGCTTTAGAGAGATGTAAACCAGTATATAGAGAGTTACCGGGATGGAGTTCTTTACCTTCCTCCTCTTCTAGTATAGAAGATTTACCCATAGAAGCAAGAAGATACCTCGAGTTAATAGAAGACTATCTTGAGAAACCGATAAAGATTATCTCAATAGGACCAAGTAGAGAGGAAACAATTATTATACCTGACTAACATCTATAGCAGTTTGAATCCATCTCAGATAAGAATTACAAGCTGCGCGAAGGGGGGGTATATCAGAGGCAGATATCACAAGAATTACTCTTCTATCTTCTCTTTTTAACTCAACCTCTGTCCTCGGAATCTCTCTACCAGTCTCTGGTTTAAGTGCAGCTGCTGTTATCTTTGCCTTCTCATCAGACTTAAACTCTATGGTGCAAATTATTTTCATGTTAACCTCTAATTTGAGAAACCTCATTCATTTTAAAACATTTATACATTGATACATACTAACAAGATTTTTTGAAAATTTAAAAAAATATAAAAGTTGCTCATACTTAACCATTCTAAACTCTAATTTAGGATTCCCTTACGCGGTGGAATGGGGAAGCGGTGAGGTGGTGAGGAAAGATGGGTTTCAAAAATCTCTTTCTTCCCCATTCCAATAAATAATCGTCATAAAAATATATAAATATTTCCATAGATATTTTCTATATAATTATCTGCAATTGCCGTTGTATTATCTTGGATTCATCTATATAATATTGCTTCACTAAGACCCTTAGTATATAAAACAGGTTTTTTATATGCGAAAAATAACAGTTTTATTAATTCTTGAATAACCTTTATAAAGTATAACTATCTACTTTCATCATTGGGATGTATATATGGAAGGGAAGATGGAGGGTTTAGATCAAGTAAAAACCATTATAGATGATGAATATGATTTCAGCTCTGATTTCGTTGAAAGCCTATACAAGATATTCTTTGAGGAATAAATCTATCTAGCTTTAAGATGCTTAGCTATCGTTGGTCTTTCCTTATAAAATATTTTACTTCCACAATAAGGACATTGCATACCAATATTCTTGACATCAAACTTAACTAGTTTCTTACAGACACCGCATCGATAACCGGTCATGCCTCCTCCTCCATCAAGTTTTCTTCCACTACAACTGGTGTCTCTTCTGATCCTTTAAGTAGTCTATCTATACTCTGCCCCACCTCGGTTCTCGGAAGATACGCTCCGCCAGCAAACTTTAAACCACATTTACGGCAAACCCATATAGCTGTGCTTTCTCTCTTAACCTTTCTTTGACCACAGCTAGGGCAGATATGGTATTGACGCTGTATAAACTCGATATTCTTCAACCTATTTCTAGCTCTAACTCCATATCTCGCTTGGAATCTACCTGCTGGTCCAACCTTCTTTGTTCTCTTCGCCATAACAGCTACTCCCCTTTTTCTTCTTCAGCTCTCTTTATACTATCCCAGAGTTTCTCTCTAATCTTTCTCCCATTAACAACTGCTCCTTTAATAACTTTTTTAATCTCCTCTACTGTAAAACCACCGCTTAACCCTTTCTGCATAGCTCTTATATCCCCATTTACATCAGTTGCAACAGTAAGCCTAGCTTCCGCTATCTCTTCTTCATCAAGTATTGGATCAAAAACAACAGCATCATTGAACTTAGCAGCTGTACAAGATATAGGTGGTTCATCACGCATCGGTAAGGGATAATCATCTCCTAAATCAAATTTTTCAGCTGGAACAATAGTGTTATATAACGCTGCAAGCGAGGCAAGAGAGGCACAATCAAAAAGGTTTCCATCGTAATCAATTACATGTATATCAATGAATATTATCCATATCTTTTCTCCTGGTTCAATACAGAGTTCCTCTAATTTGATTACTTCTGACTCTCTTATACCTCTATCAACCACTCTTGCAAGCTCTATTGCATCCTCCTGCGGGGGACCTGCTTCAAAATCTGGAGACGCCATAGGTATAAGCTCAGCTGAAGTAGTAATCACTCCAGATTCAGGTGTATCAGGGTATGGTTCACCCACATCCATCTTTATACCTGTAACTACCTGTGTATTACCAATCTTCACCTTAGCTGAACCCTCTGCTTTCCTAATTATACCTGGTTCAATAACTATGGGTCTATATTCATCAAATGCTCTACCATCTATTCTTTTACCCTGCCTAGCGAGTTTATAGATATAATCTTTTTTCAATGTTGGAACAATGGTCATAGATTCTCCTCCACATCTGGTTGATATTTTCGAAGCAAAGCATCTCTCTGCAACTTAGATACTATATGACAACCCTTTATAGCAAGCTCTAGGGCTTCCTCGAATTCTTCATAGGTTAAATGTCCATCCATCTGCAATAACAGTATCTCATCTGTACGAGGAGCAATAGCGACTGGTAGATCAGCGTTACCATAGTTATCCTCCTCCTTACATAAATCCAATACTATGCATCCTCCTTCGACTTTACCATCCACTACCTCTGCTCCAATCTTACCCGCTGCACATGCAACAGGTATATCACGCATTGGTATACCTGCATCAGCTAGTGCAACAGCAGCAGCAGTAAGCCCAGCGCATCTAGTACCAGCTTCTGCATCAAGTATCTCAATATTCACGTCTATAGAAGCCCTTGGAAACAAGTCTGTTATTATCACTCTCTCCAATGCCTCAGAAGTCACCTTAGATATCTCTCTACTTCTTCTATCTGGACCAGGTTTCTTACGATCCTCAACACTAAAAGCAGCCATGTTGTATCTAGCATTAACAATAGCTTTCACTGGATCCTGTATATGTTTAGGTATAGCCTCTCTAGGTCCATATACTGCTGCAACAACCTTGTTACCACCCCACTCTAGATAGCAAGATCCCTCCGCCCTATGGAGTACACCTGCCTCTATTTTTATCTTACGAAGCTCATCGGGTTTTCTTCCATCGACTCTTCGACCATTCTCATCAATAAGTTTTATCTCTTCTGTATTTCCAGCCATATAACATCACGTCATCATTTTAAGTAAACGTTCAATCTTATCTGTCAAACCATATGATACAGATTCCTCCTCAATGATTCGGATTGCTAATAAGAGTTTTGCAATATTTTCATCATCACCATCAATCCATATTCTACCATTCTGTCCAACTATTATCCTACATCTAGTAAGTTTTTTTAGTAGATTAATCATCGAACCTCTCTTTCCAATTATCCTAGGTACTTTAGAAGGCTCTACATCTATTATATGTCCACCTCTTATCTTATAGAGGTTTCTATCATTAAGAGTCAACTGTAGTTTCCTCTCAGCATCAATAAGGAGAACTTTCGCCATAATTGAGTCACCCGTTTTTAAATATTTTTCTGCATCTCCATACTCTATCTCCCATGGGGTTTCACTTACATGTAGTAACGCCGGATATGGGGCATTGATATCTACTAACCAACTAGAAGGCATAGCTTCCTCTATTACCCCTATAACAAAGTCTCCAATAACAGGGTTATATCTACCCTTCAATGGTATAACCTGTACAGTATTACCCTTTTTCTCAAATATACCTAGTATCATCGCATAGATTTTTCCTTGTTCAATGAATGTCCCCCGTCCAGGCTTAAGAGACCTAGCTTCTCCAAGATATTGCCCAGGGAGGACTACTTTTCGCATCGGTGGCTGCGGCATAAAGCATTTCCTCTCAGATTTCTTGAAATCTATTTTAGAATGCGTGTAGAAGCATTCCCCTTAGTTACCTCATTAAGTTTCTCATAAAACTCATTCTGCATACCAGCTGGAAGTTTTATTATACCGATCCATGAACCATCTGACTGCCAATCTTCTCTCTCAAGTGTACCGAAGCTTCGAACAACATTGTATCCTTTACCGGTATACTGTGCGGGGATCTTAACGGATATCCTCACTTTCTCAAGGGAAATAGGCAGAATAGGTCTTATAGCATCAATGGTTCTTTTAACTTGTTCACTAACGGGTTTAAATGGATCTATATGTACACCTGCTTCCTCCATTGCTCTCTCTATACGTTGCCTTGGATGAGGAGCTTTTGTTTGAGGGTCCATCGCATCTCTCGCAATGATATCTATAACTCTCTTACGTTTATTCTCCTGCATCCTCCTTCTTTGCTCTGTAGTTAACTGTATATCTCCATGTAATATGATTTCTTTAGCTATAGTAGCTATATCTGTGGTTCCAAAGGCTTTCATTAAAGCTTCTTCTGAGGCATGTGTACCCTTCTTTGCATCTGTGAATACTGCATCAACAGCTAGTTGCTCTAATACATCGACATCTTCCTTACCCTCTATGATATCAGAGGCACCATAGGGATCAACCAGTATCTCAAAGTGTTCCTCTCCCTTCTTAATCCTAGCTATCACAGCCTCATCTAAACTAACCACGGTTAGCTTCCTCCAATAGCTTTTTTAACATACTCAATGGTTTCCTCCTGTGGCAGTATATGGAAATCTATGCTTTCATCAACTAAACCAATCTCCACTGAACTTGGATCAAGTTGCTCCTCAGTACCCTTATACAAGGCTTTGATACCTAGATCAATAGCTTCCTCCATATTCATACCCTCTCTATAGTGATCCTCAAAATAGCTCATGGCACCATTCCTACCGGAACCTTCACTACTAGCCTTATACTCCATGAGTGCACCAGATGGGTCGGTTGCAAACAACCTTGGACCAGTTTCATCGCATCCAGCTACTAGTAACGCTGTACCAAATGGTCTAACACCACCGTACTGTGTATAGGTTTGTTTAAAATCACATATCTTCTTAACTAGTATTTTAACCTGTATCTTTTCATTGTATGTTATCTCATTGATCTGTGCATCAATCCTTGCTCTATCTATGAGCATCCTAGCATCAGCTACTAAACCAGATGTGGCGCAACCAATGTGATCATCGATTTTAAAGATCTTCTCTATGGATGACGGTTCTATTAGATGAGATGTAATATGTTTATCAACGATTAATACTACCCCAGTCTTATACTTTACACCCACTGTTGTTGTTCCACGTTTAACAGCTTCACGAGCATATTCTACTTGGAAGAGGCGACCATCAGGGGAGAAAACCGTGATCGCTCTATCATATGCCATATTCGCCGGTTGCATATCTTCTTTCACCTCTCGAACTTTTCTTTCTTCCAGAGAAGGCAAATACAATTGGAAACTAAATAGTTTGTCATCCAAAAAATTTTTATCGACCCTTCTCCTCCCCCCATATAACCTTGTGTATCTGTAAACCTAGACGGATAGATAATCCGTCTCTTAAAATCCAATCAGCTAGTCTACCTGGGTTAGAGCTCCATACTGGCTGAAAGAAAACTGGGCAGGGAACACTATTCTCCACAATAATATTCTTTGCATACTCATAATCAACTCTATCTGATATAACAAACTTTAGTTGATCCTTCTCAGATAGATACCTTAGATTATTCATATCCATTTTATCATGCATCCTAGAAGATGGACATTTTATATCTAGAGATATTAAGAGGGATTCAAAATCCAGTAAGGGCTTAATACTTAAACTACCGTTTGTCTCAATAGAAACACTATAACCATTATCTATTAGAGCAGATAAAAGCTCCATGGTTTCCTTTTGTAACAATGGTTCTCCACCAGTTACACATACTCTATCACATGGAAACTTTTTCACTTCTCTCAATATATCCTCTATACTCATTGATGATCCCCGCTCATATGCTTCAGGTGTATCACAATAACTACACCTAAGGTTGCATCCACTAGTCCTAATAAACACTGTTGGATAACCAGTCTCTCTTCCCTCTCCTTGTATAGAGTAGAAGATCTCGTAGATATCCATGATTCACTCAACCTCCTCTCTAAATGAATTTAAAAAACCTATTTCAACTTACTTCTTAAACCTATTCCACATCCATCTACCTATATATATGGTGGGTAGAATACAAGCTATTAGAGCGATATAGAATCCCTTCTCTAAACCCCAGATACAGGTTAAAGATATAGTTTCTCCTCCAGGTATAGAAACTGGGAGTTCTCCTCCTCCAGAGATACTACCCACTCCAACCTCTGTTACAACACCCATTGCAAATAAAAATATTCCCATAGTAATTAATCCAACTAGGAAACCTAGTATATATAGTATAAGCGATAACTTATCATATCTACTTAATGTGAATATGCTTAACATAACCATTACTATAACTAGTATTAGAAGTAGTGTAACTAGTTTTAGAACCATAGTTAATTCCTCTGGAATAGAAGCAATCTCTCCTCCAATAACCTCCCCACTAGTGGTAAGAGTAATAATCTTCGGTGGAATCAACGTTGTTTTAGTTGAAGTAGAAACATTAACATTTTC
>CAZCPZ010000053.1:0-5226 GCA_964499875.1 uncultured Thermoplasmatales archaeon
ATTACTGTGAAGTTTTTGGTGGAAGCGCTGCATTACTGTTTGCAAAGCAACCAGCTGAGTTTGAAGTATATAGAAGTGGGGTTGAAATCTGGTTTGAGAATAACCTCGTTTAGTGGAAAACAGAATGCGATAGCTGCTAGTGGAACAACCCAGTACTCCCCTACCGCTCTTTTCCTCGGTATAAAATTGTTCTCCCTAACTATGGATTCTCAGAACCAGAAAATAGCAACCATGATGAGGTTAGATATGATGATTCCTATTCCATATTCATCTGTTATGGCAATGAATTGGAGTAGAGCAAGGAGAACATATGTTATACCTACATATGTGAAGAAAACAGTGGTAACCTTGGTTTTTAAACAGTATTATAGCAGGATTAAAAATAACGGTAGTACCTTGAAAACCTGGTATAGTTGATTACAGGAAAACATAAGAGAGTGGGTATAACTTACAACAACTCCTATCTCAGATGAATCATAGCTTTTTGATGTATAAGTTGGGACACACTGTGGTGGAATAAGGAATAATAAGAATATACCATCTATGAGTTACCACCTCGAGTTTATCTGGATATCCTTATTTTATTCCCCATCAACTCCTCACCAGTCTCCCTTCCGAGGGATACGAAAGGAGATATAAGTAAGGTTATATAGTTTTCCTGATCCCACTATATCATTATTGATCCACCATCTATGGTTTTATTCCTATTGCGTAGAATTGTGGGAAGAAGTTTAGTTGTATACCCTCGTCGAGGGATTTCAGATAATTATACTCCCATAGATCTATTTCCTCCTCAGTAAACCCAGCGTTCCTAAGCGCTTTAACATAGAAGTCTCTAGCATGTAGATAATATGCTTTATCTTCCTCGCAACTCCATATCCTACTATTACCTATACCAACTTTTGTTTCTAGTCCTGCTCTAACGAATAGGCATCTTAGTTTCCGACCAATATGTGGGTCACCACCTTTATCAATTATTGCCTTACCAGCGAATATTGGATCAACCTTGGGATCCTCTGGATAATGGATTTTACCACCATAGTCTGGTTCTAGTGATGCAAGTACTTTCCCACCATGTTTTGTTACTCTTGCCATCTCGTCTACTACTCTCTGTGGATCTCTAGCCCACATTAATACTAGATTGCAGGTTGTGACATCAAAGGTGTTATCATGGAATGGTAGATTCTCTGCTGTACCAACTTGTAGTTCAACATTATCGAACTGTGCTAGTATTTCTCTAGCTACTTCAATCATATCTGGTGATTCATCTATACCTATAACTATTCCCTGTGTGAGACTAGCTATATCCCTAGTTACTACCCCAGAGCCGCATCCTACATCTAGTACTAGTTTGGCATCCTTTAAACCTACTTCTAGGTATAATGGTAGTCTCTCCTCCGCTGTTTCTTTTGCTTGTAACTCAAGTTTCTTTATTAGTTCCTTGAAATCCTTGTTTGATTTATGGAATCTATTGGTTTTCATGATAAATCTTGGATTAGAGAGGTTTTCTATAAAACTTTGGATACTTTTTAAATAACAGGGTTTTGTTTTAAATTATTTTGATGAAAGCGATCCTTCAAGTGGCATTGGATTTATTGAATCTACATCGAGCTGTTGCTATCGCTGAGTCTGCTTGGGAGGGGGGAGCAGATTGGCTTGAAGTAGGTACTCCTCTTATCAAGAGTGAAGGCATGAATGCTATTAGAGTATTTAGAGAGAGGTTTCCTGATGCAAAAATTGTTGCTGATCTTAAAACCATTGATACTGGTGCTATTGAAACAGAGATGGCTGCTAAGGCTGGAGCAGATATTGTATGTATTATGGGTGTAGCTGATGATACTACTATCATAGAGGCTGTTAAATCTGGTAGAAGATATGGTTGCAAGATCATGGTTGATTTAATGGGCGTAAATGATCCTATATCTAGGGCTTTGGAGATAGAGAAACTAGGTGTTGACTATCTCTGTATCCATGTTGGTATAGATGAGCAAATGATTGGTAGAAGCCCCTTGGAGCTTCTAAGAAGCGTTGTGGAGAAAACAAAGCTACCTGTTGCAGTTGCAGGTGGACTAAATAGTGAGACTGTTGTTGATATGGTGAATGCTGGAGCATCTATAATCATCGTGGGTGGAGCGATTACAAAGGCTAAGAATGTAAAGAAAGCTACAGAGGTTATCAAGAGAGCTATATTGGAGAGAACTAAGGTTGAAACCACTTTATTCAAAAAGTATGATGAAACGAGTTTAAAGAAAGCTTTTAGCTTGGTTTCTACACCTAATATATCTGATGCTATGCATAAGCAAGGAGCAATGGAGGGGATTAAACCTATTAAACATGGTTTCCACATGGTTGGTAGAGCGTTAACTGTTCAAACTATTGATGGGGATTGGGCTAAACCAGTGGAGGCAATTGATAAAGCCGAACACGGTTGGGTTATAGTTGTTGATGTACGTGGTGGTAGAACAGCTGTCTGGGGTGAATTAGCTACTTGGAGTGCTAAGGTTAAGGGTTTAGCAGGTGTAGTAGTTGATGGAGCTGTTAGAGACCTAGATGACCTCTTGAAAATGGATTTCCCGGTTTTCTGTAGATATATATCTCCTAATGCTGGGGAGCCGAAAGGTTTCGGTGAGATCGGTGCAGAGATTATATGTGGTGGTCAAAAAGTATGTACAGGAGATTGGATTATAGGTGATGACTCCGGTGTAGTAGTTGTACCACAGGATATAGCTCAGGAAATAGCTAACAGAGCATTAAATGTTAAGGAATATGAGAATCGGATGCGAGAAGAAATTAAAAACGGTGGATCATTAGGGAGTGTACTTAAACTGAAGAAATGGGAGAAGAAGATAGGATGAAAACAGTGATCTTCCTAGAAGACTTAGATAAGCTGAAAGAAGCATTACTAGAGTTTAATATCGAAGAGTTCTCTGGTAAAACAGTTCCTCTTAAATTACATATGGGGGAGGTTAAAAACAGGTATTATCCGAGACCATCAACTATTAAAATGGTAGTGGATCAACTCAAAGGTTTTAATGTAAAACCCTTTCTGTTTGACACCACTGTTGCCTACCGTGGTTTAAGACACTCCCAGAGAGGTTATGAAAAAGTAGCTGCATTACATGGGTTTACAAAGATTGGTTGCGATGTAGTTATCGATGATAAAGGTATACCTGTTGAGGTATCTAATAGAATCTATGAAGTAGCTGAGCATATCTATAATGCTACTCATATAGTTGCTTTTACTCATGTTAAAGGTCATATAGCTGTTGGAATGGGTGGAGCAATAAAGAATTTCGGTATGGGTGGTGTAACTAAGGAAACGAAGCAGAGGATGCATCATAATAGTAGACCCGTTTTCAGAGAGAGAAACTGTATTAGATGCGGTGTATGCGCTGAGGTATGCCCCTTTAATGCTATAAGAATTAGGGATAATAGGTGGATACATAATCTCAAAGCTTGTTTTGGTTGCGGAGTATGTGTTGAGAATTGTAGGTACGCAGCTTTAGCGTATAAGGACTTAGATTTACAATATGCTCTTGCTTGTGCTGCAAAAGCTTGTTTAGATGGTAAACAAGTTATATATATCAGTGAGCTTAAAAGGATAGCTAGGAGTTGTGATTGTGATCCATCTGCTGGACCAATAATTTGTAGAGATATAGGTTTCCTAGTATCAGATGATCCTGTAGCAGTTGATCAAGCATCTCTTGATCTAATATATGAGGTTGAACCAGATGTATTTAAAAAGTTGAATCATGTTGACCCAGTGAAACAAATAAGATTTGGAGAGGAGCTTGGTTTAGGCTCCTCTCGCTATAGTTTAAAGGAATTATAATAAGTGGTTAGCCAATTGGTAGAACCGTTCTACCATAGGTTTCATTCGTTACTTGTGCCATTGCTAGATAGATGGCGCTGAAACCACAGATTATACCTTCATACCCTGCGATGGTACCAATTGTTGAACTCCCTGTGAAGTGTTCTGCTGCTAGTAACCAGAATAGTATCGCTAGTGATATGAACACAAACTGTAGAGCCTTGTTGTGTTTAAGTGTCGATATAAACATCCAGAAGGTGAATAAACCCCACATGAATAGGTATGCTCCCATTGCAGTATCTGTTGGACCATTTACTCCAGGTATAAGCTCTGGTAGCGCTATTAATCCTACTAGGGTTAACCAGAATAACCCATAGGAGCAGAAAGCTGTTACACCAAAAGTGTTACCCTTTCTGTATTCTAGTATACCTGCTATAATCTGAGCTAATCCTCCATAGAATATCCCCATCGCTAGGATCATTGATCCTAAAGGGAATATCCCTGCGTTATGAATGTTTAGAAGAACTGTTGTCATACCGAAACCCATTAGTCCAAGCGGAGCAGGGTTTGCAAGTATTGTTTTCTCCTCAGCCATCTTAAATCACCCTCTTGCCCGGGAAATAAGGATAGTGTTTAAAAATGTATCGAGAATTCTCTAGCGAGTAAATATGTATACTAAACCAGTTGATACCATTAGAATAGCTAGTAGTATAGCTATTATCCTCACCATCCAAGTTTTTAATATCTCCATCCTCATATTGTATTCCACCTAATTTTCTAATATTAGATAGAATGGTTCACGATGTACTATCTCATTTCCTTTAATCTGAGGTTTAGTTTCAACTATTATATAATCTAATAGTTTCTCATCTAGATTTATGGATAGTTCTGGTATACTCCTCCATTTTAACTCCCTGTTCTCTTGCAGTTTCTCAATCAACTCTTTTTGATGCTGCTTAATCCAATCTATTATTCTAGATGCATCTTGTTTAAACTTGGGGCCAATAGTAGCTGGGTTTGGTTTCACTGCAACAATTACTTCCTCAACATCTGGTTTCCCTCCTATAAATATATGTGTATCTGGTAGTTTTAGAGTAGCTTTAATAATCTCACTATTCTCTTGTAGAATCAGGAGAACTTCTTCTGGTACATATGTTTCTCTAACCTGTAAGGGAGCATTTAGAGGTATCCCTTGCTCACTTTTGTAGGCTCTAATCTTCGCTATGTAGTCTTTAACAATTTCACCTTTGAAGAGAGCTTCTTCATCATATAGTACCTCTGTTGGCCAGGGGGATATATGTATACTTTTTTCTCCCTCTGTTTGTTTATAGAGATGCTGATAGATCTCCTCTGTTATATGTGGGAAGAATGGGGCAAATAACTTTAGTATACCTAGTCCTATGGTATGGAGTGTG
>CAZCPZ010000053.1:5236-8184 GCA_964499875.1 uncultured Thermoplasmatales archaeon
TGTGTATTGTATACTCTCCTTGTTTAGGTTACTATGGATAGCTGCTTTTGCCATCTCTATATAGTGATCTGCAAGTTCATGCCATAGGAAGTATTCTGTCTCTTTCATTGTTTGAGAGAAATCAAAGGAGTCCATGAGTTCTGTGCATCTTTTAACGAGTTTGCTATATTTTGATAGTATCCATTTATCTATCAGTGATATTTCATCTGGTTTATCTGGTTTCTTACTTAGATCTATGTTTTGTGAGATGAATTGTTGTACATTCCATAGTTTCCTCAGTAACCTTCGTCCTCTAATCACATCTTTTGTTCTAAAAGCATTATCTTCTCCTAGTGAGCAGTGTGCTGCGTAGCAGCGGAATGCATCTGTTCCATGTTCCTCTATGATGTCTAGTGGATCTATTACGTTCCCTAGGCTTGCATGCATTGGTGTTCCATCTTCTGAGAGTATGAATCCTCCCATCATTATATTCTCAAAAGGTTTTTCACCAGTTAGTAGTGTGCATCTCAATATTGTATAGAATGCCCATGTTCTTATGATATCATGTGCTTGTGGTCTAAGTGACATTGGGTATAGTTTCTTGAATTTCTCCTCATCCCGCCCCCAGAATGTATTATATAAAGGTGAGATTGAGGAATCCATCCAGGTATCAAAGACATCTTCACAACCCTTTAGTGATCCACCACACTTAGGGCATTTATCCACTGGTGGTTTATCTATTGTTGGATCCACATAGCAGTCTTCTGGTCTAGCTAGTACTACTTCTCCACATTCCTCGCATTCCCATAGTGGTATAGGTGTTGCGAAGTATCTCTGTCTAGATATAACCCAGTCCCATTCTAGGCTATTCACCCATTCCTCTAGTCTTATCTTCATGAATTCTGGGTACCAATTCATCTCATCGCTTGTCTTTAATACTAGGTCTTTGAATTGTGTTGTTTTTAGGAACCATTGTTTAGCGTTTATGAATTCTAATGGTGTTTTACATCTCCAGCATACTCCAACGTTTTGTTCTAGTGGAGATTGTTTTATTAGCAAGTTGTTTTTCTTTAGATCCTCTATCACTGCTTCTCTTGCTTCTTTAATCTTCAAACCCTTGTATTTCCCTGCTAACTCTGTCATCTTTCCTTCTTCATCTATGCTCATCTCCATCGGTAGTTTGTATTTGAATACCCATTTGAGGTCTTCTTTATCCCCAATTGTACAGATCATTACTATACCAGTTCCAAAGCTTGGATCCACTGCCTCATCTTCAACAATTTTTACTTCTCTGTTGAATAAAGGAACTTTCACTTTTTGATCTACTAGCCATGGTGCCCGTTCATCTCTAGGGTGTACTGCTACTAGTTGACACGATGGTAGTAGTTCTGGTCGAGTTGTTGCTATCTCGATGTATAATCCTTTTTCATCTCTTCCTATTCCATGATAATTTGTTATATGCTCTGGTTGCTCATTTACAAAATAGAATTTGATGGTGTTAAGTGTTGTAATATTCCTTTTATATGTTACCTCTGCATCGGCCATTGCTGTCATGCATCTAGGGCACCAGTTCACTGGGAATTCTCCCTTGTAGATGTATCCTTTTTTGTAGAGCTCTATGAACGATATCTGTGTTATTCTTCGATAGTATTCTGCATCTGTCTGATAATATATGCTTGGATCCATGCTTTCTCCAAGTAGTGTGAATTGTTCTGTCATGGTTTTGATATTCTTCTGTGCAAACTCGGAGCATTTCTTGTTGAATTCTTGTCGATCTATGTCTTTCCTTGTAATGTTTAGTTGTCTCTCCACTCTCTCCTCTATGGGTATACCATTTACATCGAAGCATAATGGGAAGAAGACATTGTAGCCTCTCATACGTTTATATCTAGCTACGAAGTCGATGTGAGTGTAGTGTACAGCATGCCCTGCATGTAGTGGTCCTGAAGCGTATCTTGGTGGTACGTCTATGGTGTAGGGTGGTTTATCACTGTTGAAGTCGAAGTGGTATATCTTCATCTTCTGCCATTCTCTTTGCCATTTCTTCTCTATTGTTTTTTGATCGTATGGTGGAAGCATTTATCCTTTCCTCTTGGAGTAATCTTTTAGTGTTTAGAGGAGCAAAATATGTTTTACTTATATTAGTTTTCCTTCCTTGTAGAGGGGAGATAATAAAAACATTTCTTCGTTTTTTGACGTTATTTAAATCGACAAATTTATATAGTTTGGTGGGTAGAAATAATAATCATGACAAACGTAGTCAACGATTATAAGCCAAGTGAACTCTCACCAATCTGGTTAAAGATTGAGAGAGAAATATACAAAAACCTCTAATACCTTCAGTAGAGGTTTTTGTATCTCTCTCCTGTTTTTTATCCAAATTAAAATCTATAAACTTAATATATAAAAGTTTGGTTTAAACTTATATTAATGATAAGAAAAAACATGGATGATGGAATCGATGAAAACGAAAAAATCTAGAAAAATAGTGGAAGTAACTGGTTTTCCAAGTGAACCACTAGATGCTTGGTTATATGATTACAGGGAGAAGAGGATTAAATGGAGGAGTATAAGCAGAGGGAAATCTCGGATTAATGAGGAAAACTTGTTGAAACAGTTAGATCTAAATGGTAAAACAGATAGGTTTTTTATGGAGGAGAGAGAGTTTGTAGATGGGGATGGAGGGAAACGATGGTATGAATTGATCATTTCTCCTTTGATTGAAAACAGGTTTATATTCATTCTCTCAAAGGATATCACTGCTAGGAGAAAGTTTGAGGATGAAGCTTTAAGTGATAGAGAGAATTATCGAAAAGTCGTTGAGGGAGCAAATGAAGCTATTGTCATAACACAGGATGAGAAACTAGTATTTGCAAATAAGAAAACTGTTGAAATAACTGGGTATAGTAGAGGAGAACTATTATCGAAACCTTTCTTGGAGTTAATACATCCTGATGATCGAAATAGGG
>CAZCPZ010000054.1:0-8082 GCA_964499875.1 uncultured Thermoplasmatales archaeon
TAGTAAAGCTGGTATTACACCATGTATATCCATAGTCATAGTATCAGGTTCCTCCGTTGAACCCAGGAACCATTCATAACCCCTCCAAGGATTAGGTTCCTTGTTATAACCAGCGAGTGGTATAGGTGGATACCCAACCGGGTTATCATGTTTTATATCCCAGAACATCAACATCCCACCACCTAGTGGTCCACCATGAGTATTTATCATCCAAAGTATAACACCTTGATTCAAATTATACATATTCGCCGAGAAGTTCGTTGAGAAAACAGGTGTATAACCAGCTCGTCTTATATAGAAGGGTTGAACCTCAGAACCACTTAGATCGGGTAGAAACGCTCCTTCTCTACCATTCACTGCTACCATAACACCATCATCAATTGGATCAAAAGATGGCGACTCACCTGGTATGGTACCATCAGCACATTTATACTTGAAGCCCCAGTATTTACTAGCTCTACTATTAAACTTGTGATCATAGCATATCAATGTATCAAGTACAGGGTATCTTAAGACTTCTTTCGCAGATGGTTTAACTATCCTCAAACCAAGTTTACCTCTCCATGGGAATCTCCGAGTACTGCTACTACCATTAATCAGTATTACACCATTATGGTTACTAACACCAGGGTTCTCAAATATAAGCATAGGATAGAAGATATTCCTGTTAATCCAAACAGAAATATCAACCGGTGAACCAAAGAAACGACCAGGTTTAGCTACACCAACAAGTATTCTATCCCATGTAAACCCTATATCATACTGACCTGCAACAGTTATAATAGTCTCTCTACCCTCTTCATCAAAACCAAGTTTCTTTAGAAAACCATGGATTCTCTTCCCAGTGAGATACATCTCACTAACAGTTGGTAGCTTGGTATAACCCTCTGGGTGACGACGCCATAACTCAGTGTGCCACACTACTGCCGTGGAAAGCTCTGGGTGCTCATCTACAAAGAGTACTGGTGTACCATGGTGAGCAGCGATATAGGATGCTGGACCAATGAATCTAGCACCCTTATACTCACCTGCTGGTTTAAGCTCAGCTACAAACCAGTAACTCCATGGATCAATAGTTGAAAACACTATATCATTACCATTAGATATACTCCTAATCTCATCATATACATCCATGGGAGTGGTGTATTCAGTTACAGTGAAATCCCTTAGTTGATCCTTAAGGTCTCTACTTAAATATCCTCCAATATTGATTAGATATATATGTTCAACACCTAGTTTATATAGTGTTTGAAGAGTTAAACCTGGTATTTGATTTGGATAAACATATAGTAGAGGGGCATTTAACTCGGAAGCTAGTATAGCTCCCTCTGAAGCTGACGTTAAACAGTTAATCTCCATCTCACTAAAGTTTTGTCTCCAGGAATATTCTATAGTGAAGGCAACAGGGGTTTGAATCTCATCTAGTGCATAGACACAGATCTTGTAACTCTCGTTGCTAAGGCAATGTCCTAACTGATTAACATGGAGATTAGTTTCCCTAGGTATAGGAATATCTCCCTCTGTACCATTACATGTTGATGAAACACCTGGTTCCCTAGTAGATAATATCTCTTCACCACTTGGCCCAATAAGTGAGAAACCTAGGTGAATACTTGGATTACTCCATGTTAATGTAATCGTTGCGTCTCTACAACCAGTAGGTGGATTATCAGGTATTTCTAATTCTACTCCAGGATACATCTCAACATCTACTTGATAGGTAACATGTTTCATATTCCTAATTATATCCATGATCCCCCCGTATCTACCAAAATGAAACAATAAAAAAGAGTGATGCTTCTGCACCTCCAAACTAGTTTCTCTTGTATACCAATAGGGTTTAACAATGTCAAATGACTTAGTTGGAACATCTGTTATAGCTACACTCCACCTACCAGGTTTATAAACATATACAGAGGCTTTATCAGTATCCATACCTTGTTTTGCATTCCAAGCATTAGTGATCCCTGCCATCATCCATTTACCATCCTCATTACAGTAGACCTGTATATCTCTATCACCAGCGGGTATAGACATATTTACAAGTCCTTCAAAACCAGGTATGCCAGCTTCAAAGTAGAAACATGGGTACCATGATCTAATTTTAAGGAGTTTATAACCATCCGGAACATTAAACTCATTATACATCGGATAAACCTCGTTAGTTTGAGGAACCTCAAAATGTAGTTTTTTAACATCCAATGGTTCAAGAACACCCTCTATTCTACCAGTTGTTATGTTACCTGGATTCTTATAATCCTCTTCTATTACTGCAACAACTGCTTCTCTACTATAATCCCATTCACTTAGAGCAAGTTTACTGGCAACTTCATATGATGTATCACCTGTAATATCTCGAATATTATTAGATATCCATCTAGAAGTTATCTCGTCTTCCGGAGTATTTATAAGAGTAATCTCATCTAACTTGGAGGTATAACCAATCCAGTCCTCCATAAAATACTTTATACCTTGATATGTGTTGAGTGTACGTTCCTTTAACTCTTCAAAGTTTCTTCCTCCTTCAAAATAGAGTAAAGGATGAGTTATTAATCGATGCATATCTTTATCATAAAAAACTGCTGTTGGAATAGCTGATAGATAAGCATAATCATCTAATAGGGTCTCCTCGTTGTATCCAACGAAGGTAACCTTTTTAAGAGATAAAATGGGAGCCCAGGAAACCCCTTTGTTAAAAACGTTATAGTCTACTGCGTGAATAACAGGGGTGATTGAGGATAACAGAACGGCAACTATCACCAATGATAAGATATTCTTATGGTATTGCCTCATAGTTTTTTAACCTCCAGATATTCTCAAGTATTGACGAGAGGGGGGACGACCTATTTAAAGATATAGAAAACAAATAATATATAATTTATTATAAAATTAATTGTAAGTTGATGGTAATCTATATAATAGAGTAGAGAATGAATGTAATGAGAATGAATAGAGAACTAAAACTTAGATTAGAGAAACAGGGGTACGTAGTAATTGGTGAACACTCCGCTGTTAAACTATGTCACTGGTTAAAACAGAGTTTAATACATGATAGAGTATGCTACAAACAGGTATTCTATGGTGTACAATCCCATAGGTGTCTCCAAATGACACCAGCAGTTAACCAGTGTACGCATATGTGTCTTTTCTGCTGGCGTCACCAAGGTTTTACAGAGAAAAACCTTAAACATGTAGATGACCCAGAATTTATATTAGAGGAATCCATAAAAGCTCAGCGTAGACTGATAACAGGGTTTAAAGGAGATCCCAGATGTAACCAAGAGAAGTGGAGGGAAGCTAATAACCCTAATATGGTTGCTTGTTCTTTAACGGGGGAACCTACTTTATATCCACGTCTAGGTGAATTCTTCGAGTTATGCCATAAGAGAGGAATGACTACCTTTCTAGTCACCAATGGTACTAATCCAGAAGTCTTAGCAAATCTTGATCCGCTCCCTAAACAACTTTATGTATCAATTGTTGCACCAACAAAAGAAGTTTATAAAAGGTTGTGTGCACCACTCATTGATAAAGGCTGGGAGCGGATAAAGGAGACATTGGAGCTTCTACCATCTCTCGATACTAGAACTGTTATAAGACATACTCTTGTTAGAAACTGGAATATGGATCACATAGAGAGTTACGCTAAGCTTGATGAAATAGCTTCTCCAATGTTTATTGAAGCGAAGGGCTACGTATTCGTTGGAGCCTCTCGTAATAGGATGAGTATAGATAATATGCCTAGTCACAGAGAGGTTGTATCCTTCGCTAGAGAATTATCGAATCACCTTGGATACGAGTTTTCCATGGAGAAAGAAGATTCCAGGGTTGCTCTGCTCATCAGGGATTCATCGATTGAAACAAGGATTGGTTAATCACTCAAGGTATCTTCTCCACCTTTAAATATTAGTTGAATAATGGCGTATAAATCTTCTAAACCTAGGAACTCGTCTTTACCAGTTGCTATAAGCTTAGAATGCGTCTCAAAGTTTTGAAGAACCATCAGTAATTCCTCGCTCATCTCCCGGAGAATAGAGGGATTCTCTTGTGTAATTGCATCATATAATGAAGATGTATCCTGTGACCATAACTGGATTAATGTTATCTCTTCTTTTGATAATAAATCTGATTTACTAAGAATATTAATCTGGGGTTTACTTAACCTAAAATTAGTACTCATCGATAATAGTAGGTGAGATACAAAACCAGAGGGAGTTTTAGCTAGAACAGGGTCAATGAGATACGCTATAACTGTTTTCTGAGGAGCAAGTGACTCGACAATATGTCTACCTGATTCTCTGAAGACAAATAATTCTAGTTGACCAGGTGTATCAATCAAAACATAGTCTGTCTTAAAAGAATCTATGCTATCCTTTATCTCACCTATATTCAAAGCAACCATATCAGCGCATGCTATCTGTGCACCATTAGGCCCGAGTTCATGTGTCTCCATAACTTCTTGTAGAGAAACCCATTCTCTTATATCCACATCCGGTTCATACGGTATTGATTCTGCTCCTGGATCAAGGTTAACGGTTATAGAATCTATGCCTCTAAGCTCCGTCCATTGTTTGAATAAATGAGTGAGCGTAGATTTACCGGAACCAGCTGTACCTATAAAGTATAGGAATATCTCCTCTTTCATAGTATTTACATGCCTCTTATCTGCTTCATATGATTTACTCTCCTATTTATAAGCTCCTCTGTACCGATATCATGTCTAATAAATATGTGATCTCCTTTGATATATGTTAAAGCTTCTTCACACATCTCCTCTGCCTCCTCTAGGGTATCAGCTATTCCGACAACTGCTAGTGAACGAGAAGAAGTAGTTGTTACATATCCATCTCCTTTGTTAACGGATGCATAGAATAGTTTCGAACCCGTTGATTCTAAACCCTTCTCATCTATATATATCTTCTCTCCAACTCTACTCTTAAACCCATAGCCTTCTGGGACAACATACTTGCAAACCGTTGATTTCTTATCTATCCTAACTTGTTTATTACATAGTGTTCCATCTATCATAGTAGAACATAACTCTATGAAATCTGTTTTAAGTAAGGGTAGAACATTCATAGCTTCTGGATCACCGAACCTAGCGTTTATCTCAATAATCTTTGGTCCATCAGCAGTGAGCATAAACTGACCGTAGATTGGTCCTATATATCTTGAGTGCTCTCTATCAAGAGCTTCTATAACCTCTTGTAGTATAGAAGCTGCTTCCTCATACTCTCCTTTCGATAGGAATGGTAGGAGACCATTGGAACAAGAGTAGGAACCCATTCCACCTGTGTTTGGACCTTTATCACCTGGCTGTAGACGCTTATGATCCTGAACAGCTGGCAATGGTAGAATGGTTTCTCCATCTGAAAAGGCTTGTAGAGTAAACTCTTCTCCAATAGCTTTTTCCTCAATTAGAACTCTAGAATAACCACCTATCTTATTGTTAATAACCTCTCTTACATAATCCACTGCTTCATCTATACTAGAGAAGTGGTCACCAGCAACCTTAACACCTTTACCACCAGTTAAACCAAGTGGTTTAACTGCTACGTCTCCATGGAGTTCCTCGATGAATCTCCTAGCTTTATCTACATCACTAAAAGAATCATATCTTAGTTGACCAGGGACATCATACTTGTTAAGGAGTTTTCTCATCCATTCTTTATTAGTCTCGATTCTAGCTGCGTCTCTACTAGGTGCGCAAACTAGTATACCCTTCTTTGTTAATTCATCGGTTAAACCAGCTTCTAATGGAGCTTCTGGTCCAATTAAAACCAAATCTATATCTTTATCCTCAGCATAATCTGCAACAACCTTAATTTTTGTCTCTACTTCAACTAAGTAATCTTCCACTAGACGCTCTATCCCTGGATTAAGGTTATGCATAACGCTATACAATTCTGTACCTCTAGATCGCTTAACAGCATCACATATTGCATGCTCTCGTGCACCGCCTCCTACAACGAGAATCTTCAAGATGGTTGCCTCCCACTTTTTCTTTAGGAGACAAATATGATACCTATATTTAACCACAGCTATTTTTTCAAAATATCATTGACTGTCAAGAGGGGAGTTAAAGTAACACCTATCTCTTTTAGTCTCTCAGAAGCACCACTCTCTCTATCAACAACTACAACTACTCTATCAACGATTCCTCCATGTTCTCTCAGTATACGTATAGCTTTTAACACTGATCCACCACTTGTTGTAACATCTTCAACAACAAGTATCTTTTCACCTTCAACATCTCCACCTTCTATCTCCTTAGCGGTTCCATGTACCTTTTTCTCCTTCCTAATAATAACATAGGGTTTATCTGTTCGAAGAGATAAAGCAACTACTAGGGGAACTGCTCCTAACTCCATTCCAGCTAAGAGAGTATACCCCTCTATAAAAGGAGTCATATAATCAGCTATCAACTTCAAGGTATCTGGATTAGTACTAGCCTTCTTTATATCTATATAGTAATCACTTATTGCTCCAGAGGTTAGCACAAATCTACCAAATCGTATAGCTCCACATTCCCTAAGTTTCCTAATTAAAACCCCTTTCTCCATTCAAGAAGGTTCTATATTGAAACATGGATTTATATGTTACGTTTGCAACTATGGTTTCCCCCTAGTAGAATTGATGAGTCAAAAAAGAGTTTGAGGAAAACATCCTGTACGGAAGTGAAAGAACAACAATATTTTTAAGGAGTAAGAAATTCTTCATGGTTGGTAGAAAAAGAGGATGATGAATAATGAGGAAACTTATACTGATACTTGTAGTTACCATTATGATTTTCATCACCAGTGGATGCGTAGAAGAGAACAAAGTTTCTTATAGTGATAAGATAATAGGTTCCTGGATATCCGCTGTATCTATGAATCAAAGTGAGAATGCTATCTTCAATTTTTATTCAAACGGTAGTGTATCACTTGTTATTCATCTAAATGAATCAATTGGAGAACCAACTACTATTGTAAAATGGTTTAACTACACAATGAATGGTAAATTGCTAACAATGGATATAATGGGTGAGAAAGAAGTTTTAGAGTGTAGATTCTCAGATGACTATAACAAGTTGACATTGATTGAACAAGACTCGGGTGGCGAAACAGTATTAGTTAGATTAAGAAATAAGGATGGAGAAGAATAGAAAATATTCTCTCCTTACTCCGCTGTTTCTTTATCGATAACATCCTCTTGGATAAAATCAAGTAGAGTAGTTTGCATCCACATCACCCCTTTTTCTAACGCTAATACCTCCAACTATTAATTATGTTTTCGATTTAATGAGAACCACTTATTTTCCCTAGAGTTTCTCATAATGTGAATTAGGCACCCACATATTATATAGTTAGAGGACAAACATTTTTAATAGAAAACAATATAAATATATAATTTAATATTTATATTAAAGGTGGAATTTGAATTATGGATGGCATCGTAATGCTTATAATTGGTTTCACCGCCGGGGTATTAACCATGACCATAATAAGTTTCTACAAATGGTTTCTGGAAATGTTGAACGGTGGATCGTAAACCATAGGTAGGGAGTAATCTTTAAATTGATTGATTCTAAAAAATAGAAGAAAATATAGGGAAAAAGAGTTTATTTTTGAAGTTTTGGCATAACCTTCTCTATATCCTCAGTTTTACCTGCATCCCATATAGCCCTTATTGCTAGTAAACCTGCTGCTGGTGCTACGAATACTGCTATCATAGCAGCTATGTAGTAGAAGTATGGTCCAATATAGTTTATCTGAGCGAAGAAGTTTGTGTTCATAGCTGCTCCAATACCAACTAGCATGAGAGCAGCGATTAGAAAGGTCGGTACACGTTCCTTTGTTATACTACCTAATGCGAAGAAGGAGAGTATACCTACGATGAAACCAAGAACTGCAAGGAGAGAGCTAACAGCAGTGGAGTAACCAGCGTACCAACTCTGATTCGCTGCAAAAATGATTCCAACAACCACAGATATTAGTATACCTAGTAGAAATAACCAGCTTCCAATTTTCCTCAACAGCTCTTCCATATCACCATCTCCATCCTATCTCTTTCGTAGTAGGAATATAGTTTGAATATTTA
>CAZCPZ010000055.1:0-8059 GCA_964499875.1 uncultured Thermoplasmatales archaeon
TGATAATCACCCAGAGTTATCCTCAGCTATAGTATGGCACACTGAGTTCTGGAAACGACGCTCAGATGGTCTCACTCTTCCATCTGTATCCGAGATGTATCTAACTGGTAAAAGAGTGTACAACTTCTTAAAGAAACATGGTTTCGATAAAGAGGGTGTGGAGACTCTTATAACCGTTGCAGGTCAATATGATATAGGTGTAACATGGGATAGAGTATTCGCTGGTAAAGCTACACCTGGTAGATTCTTTGGTTCACCAGTTGATACAAGCTATTGGATTTCTAGGAGTATATTCTATCCTGCTTTAATATTTGAGAATCCTGCTCTTGATAAAGTAAAACTGGTTAATGGTAGTAGTAGTAAACGTGTTTTCCCATGGTGGGGTAGACTGGGTTTAAAAATAATTAAGCCATGTGAGGAGGAGGTTTTCAAGTATCCTGTACTTCAAACCTATGTATGTTATAATCATCGATTCAATGAACGAGCAAGTAAATACTGGGGTTGGAAGTATAAATGCGCTGATGGTATAATACCTGGTGAATCACCTTCTTTTAACCCTATTGACGATGGTGTATGCGAGAAGTATACTGGTAGAAAAGGTTGTTTCTACCCTGATTTCACATCCTCAGAGGTGATACCATTCTACTTAAAAAAAGGTGGTTATAGTAATGTCTATTCAACGAATTTCTCATCTGTTACAACTAATCTGAATAGAGGTGTAATACTCTGGGTTGAATGTGCTCATGGTGGACCTGTGGATGGTGGAGTTCTAATGTTCTGGGATCCAAATGCTGAGAAGGAAACACAGGTTCTCAGACTCCCCAAGATATGTGGTGCTAGGAAAGAATCTAACCCCTGGAGGGCATACGAGTGGTACCTTGGTTCAACAGAGGAACCTGATACCTTAACTATGGATTCATATGGAGTGATACCAGCATTATTTGGTAACCCAACTAAACATGGTGTTACGGGACATGGTTTCTTTAGAACAGCTATGGATTGGGCTCCAGCAAAGAAACCCATCCTAGACTTACTAGGTAGACTACTAAGTTTACCGATACTTAGATTAATCGCACCAAGTTGGCTGAGAGACACAGACGACTACTATGATGGTATACTTGTTAGTGTATTCATCGGTAGATTCGGTATGTCGATGTATAATGGCTATGATCTTGATGATGCCTTGGGTAATATACACTCTGTTGGTTTCATCAATAATGCTTGTTTAATAGCGAATAAATATATTCACTTAACATTGATAAGACATGGATCAGTTTTCCAAATCGCGGATCCCTGGCCAACATCATGGTATACATTCTGGCAGGAATTTATACCTAGAGATATTGCATTAGGATACACTATTGGAGAAGCCTTCCTTGATGGATTAAAACATGTGGGTATACTCTATATAACAGAGCCTCCTCAGTGGTGGGCGGATATAAAACAAAATGTATGCTTCTATGGAGACCCCTCTCTCAGAGTATGGGTTCCAAGCATAGAGTATAGTGATGAGAATCACTGGAGTATTGAGGATACTCTTCCACTTAGATATGATTCAAGTTTATCTATAGATGGACATATGCCTTTTGGAGCAACTAGTTACCCACATAAGATACAACCTATTCCTCAACTACTATGGTTACTGATAGCTTTACTAGTTGTAGTTCTTTTGATAATCTTCATAGTGTTTAAGAAAATTAAGAAATAGTCATAGAAGATATTATATAATTCCCATACTATTATACAACAATGATATGGGGGAGTAAATAATGAAGTTTAGACATATTTATGTTATTTCAATAATCATCCTAGTTGTCTCTCTAACTCCTGTTAATGCATATGAATTATATGAAAAAGGTTTTGATAGTGGTCCTTCTTTTAGGTCTGTTGTTCCTCTTAAGAAGGTTACTTTTGTTGGTTTTGATGAGGATGGTTTTTTGGATGATTATTCTTATTTGGCTGCTGTGCCTACTTGTGTTTTTTATAGTGGTGGTAGGTTGTTTTCTCATCCTCTTTTATTCTATCAAGATCCTTATCCATTGGAGGAGGATAGGGAGCGGTCTCTTAATGCTCGTCAGGGTTTGGATTATTTTATGGAGGATTGGTTGAGTTATTGTGGTGGTAGGCTTGATGGTATGACTTTGGTTAATGTTCCAAGTGGTAAGGTTGGACAGTGGCCGTCTAGGAATATTACTATTATAGATGGTGATGATCCTTTTAGTGTTGCTTCTAAGATAGCGTTGTATGATTGGAGTTATAGTGATACTGCTGTACTTGCGGTTATACAAGAAAAATATGAAAACCCAGCTATCAAAACAATTGGTGAACTAAGGGGAACTGTAAAATCTTCTACAATCCAAAAAGAACAATTTAAAATGCAACGTCCAATTATTGGTTTAGGAGCTACATACGAAACATATTCAATTACTGATACTAAATACAAATATATTTTAACAAAGTTGTCATGGAAAGGAAAAGAAGATTTTGATCTACAAATATATGATCCAGTATTAGGAATGGTAAAAGCTTCAGCTACTTCATTTAAATCACATTATCCTTATAGTGAACTCGTTGGTTCTTATATATCAAACTATGGGGACTGGGAGATAAGCGTTAGTGCTATACAGAAGAAGTCATCTAGTGATGAGAAGGGTGAAATGGAAAGTATGAATTTTTATACTATACCAGAACCTACAGGTCTCTCAGCTTTATTTAACCGTAATACAGTAGATATACAAATTGTTTTATTACCTGGTGTTGACCTACCCATTAATACATCTATACCTTATGGATGTAGAAATGTTAAACTAACTCTTAAACCCAGTGATCCGAATGTAGATCTAGGTTTCACAGTATTAGACCCAATTGGTACAGAAATAGCCAGTTCATTTTCTCTAGGAGAAACAGCTGAAAAAGTTTTAGGTCTACAAAAGACATCGGAAGAAAAAAATTCTGAGGTTACCATAGATTTAGAAAGACTCGGTGAAACTAGACCTGGTGAAAATTATACAGTATGTGTATTTAGTATCGGTGATCTAGATCATGATGTAGATTTCACAATAGAGTACAGTTGGAGCCAAAACTTTACTAAAGATAAAGGAGATCAAATAGAATCTGCCTGTAATGGTGCTGTACTAGCTAGTACCTTGAATGCTCCGTTGCTTTATACAGAAGCGAATTCTCTCAGCGCGGATACAAAAGATGTTTTGTATAAACTAGGTGTAAAAAATATCTATGTTGTAGATATTGGAGGTTATCTTTCAGAAGAAGTTGAAAAAGAATTAAAAGAAATAGCAGATATTAAACAAAAGTTTACAACTTCTCTCTCAGTTTATAATGGTATCCGTGAGAAAACTGGTGAGAACGACGTTATTTTCACTACTATTGAACCATATGATTACTGGTATGTAGCTAATGATCGCGAGGGCTATGGACGTGAACCAGCTGGGCAGTGGGATGGTGCTTATCATTTTGCTCAGGCATCTTATTTAGCTGCTCATCATGGTAGCCCGGTTATTATTGTAGATAATCATCCTATACTTTCTCAGGCTACTACATGGCCTACAGATTACTGGTTGGTTGATGCAAAAACCAGAGTTGAACCACCAGTAGGTCCTATGGTTTTAACTGCAAAGAGAGCCTATGAGTTCCTTGAAGAAAACGGTTTTGGAAAAATAGAAACTGGTGGACCTGCAAAACAGCAACAGGAAATAATTATTACAGTCGCAGGTCAGTTTGACATAGGTGTTCCATGGGATCGTTGTTTCACAGGAGCAGGTTTAAACGGTCGTTTCTGGGGTCATCCCGTTGATTCTGCTTACTTAATATGTAGAAATATTTTCTACCCTGCACTTGTGTTTGTAAATCCAGCTATGAAAGGAGTCACTCTATGGCAAGGTAGTGAGAGTAAAACACAATTGATAGGGGGTAGATTACGGAAACCATTTGGTTCGACCCTTGTGATTACTAAACCAACACGAGAAGAGAAATTTAAATACCCTGTTCTTGAAAGTTTTGTTACATATGGTTTCCGTTATAATGAAGAAAAATGGAAGCATTTTAACTGTATGTATGCTAGAGCCGATGATGTGATTCCATGGGTTACTCCTTCTCTTGATCCCATTGATGATGGAGCCGCTCATGGTAAAACAGGTGCATACTATCCTGATATGAGTGAAAGTGAGGTTATACCTTTCTATTGCAGCAAGGCAGGGTATAGTAACGTGTTTTCAACTAATTTTGATTATATAACAGAGAATCTCAACCGTGGAGTATTAATGTGGTTTTCTCAGATACATGGACATCATCCTAATGGTGGAAACCTTGAACTCTGGTCACCAGAGAGCCCATATGTCTATGAACCTAACCCCTGGCGTACCTATGAACCTGTACCATTCAAACTAGGACATTTTGATGAATTCATTAGATGGCTAGGGTACTATATGTATCTTAGTGCTAAAGAGTCTTACAATAAAGATATAAAAGCTCTTGAAATTCTTGGGAAGATACCTACTCGACCTATAGAGATATTCCCGGAATATGGGTCTACAGAAAACCCTGATGTAGCTTTTATAAACTATCAACTCACTGGTTTAGCTAAAATAACTAGGCCTATATTCATGATGCAGATATTTGATATATGGGGCCCCTGGCCGTTTATGATATACAGGGATAGACTTTTACATCCAATAAAAACACTAAGAAAGGGGTTACCACTTATAAACTGGGCTGGTGCTAGTAAAATCAAAGGAAACTGGATAATGAGCGGGGATGGAAAAGTTTGTATATCACCACCCTCCGGCGGTAGATTAGTAGGGAAAAAATACACTGGGCCAGACTTTGATGACGCGCTTAAAAACATGCATAGCGTTGGTATAAACTCCATATCTTGTTTCCCAGCTTTTACATACCTACATTTAACCTGGATTAGACATGGAGCAGTGTATATCATCATGGATCCATGGAGTACCACTGATTGGGCCGGGATATGGAATCAGATGATCCCCAAAAGACTAGCTATGGGTGACACAGTTGGACAGGCATATGAACGAAGTCTTAGAGCTGTGGGACCAGAGTACTCTTGTGGTCAATCCTGGTGGGACTTATGGGAAAACATCGTTTATACGGGTGATCCAAACCTACGTGTTTTTGTTCCAAATACTGAATATACAGATTATCAGAATGGCCGTGAGGCAAATTATTGGGAGCAAAAAGATACAGTGCCACTCACCTACAAAGCGGCTTTAAATATAGATGGTCATACACCTTTTGGAGCAACTAGTTACCCACACGTTATTACTCCACCTCTTTTCTCCTCGCAGCAGATCCTCTTCATCCTCCTAGCTCTACTGGTGATCCTCTTAGCTATACTATTCTTGATGAGAGGAGAAAAAAATATTTCAAAGTAAAAACTCTTCTAAAACTTGGGTTGTTTCATTGATAGATTTAGTAGAGTATACCTATAACCTTGTTAGGCAGATACCACCTGGTAAGGTTTCTACTTATGGAGCAGTAGCAGAAGCTCTCGGTGATAAGATAGCTGCTAGAGCTGTTGGAAGGATGATGAATCAGAATCCTGATCCAGATACTATGCCTTGTTATAAGATAGTGCACTCAGATGGAAGAATAGGAGGGTTTGGTCTTGGTGTAGAGGAGAAGATTAGGAGGCTAAGAGAGGATAATATCGAGGTCGTTGATGGTAGAATAAAAGATTTCAAGAAGGTTTTATTTAAAGATTTTAAAACAACTTATCCTTTACAGAAACTTAGAGAGAAACAGCTTTCACTTAAAAAAGAGGTTTCTCTTCAAGACAAATTTAGGAAGATTCATACTGTTGCAGGTTTTGATGTTGCTTATCCAAAATCTGATTTTGATGAATGCTGCGCAGCCATAGTTATAATGGATTACCATTCAAAGGAGATCGTTGAGAGGAGAACAATATTTGATAAAACCAGGTTCCCATATATACCTACTTATCTAGCTTTCCGAGAACTACCTTTTCTTGAGAAGTTGTTAAAGGAAGTTGAGGTTCAACCAACTATTCTAATGGTTGATGGTAACGGTATACTTCACCCCTTTGAGTTTGGTTTAGCCTGTCATGTAGGAGTAACCCTGGGTGTACCATGTATTGGTGTAGCGAAAACATTACTCTGCGGTAGTATTAGGGATGATGGATGGGTGGTTTATAATGATAGAATCCTTGGTTACGCTTTCTATACTTCTAGTAGAGTGAGGAAACCTGTTTATATCTCACCTGGTCATAAGGTCTCGTTACCAACTGCTGTTAATATTGTTAAACATGTTAGTACTACACTATATAAGAATCCTATACCGTTGAGAGAAGCACATATACTTGCTACGGGTTCTCTCCGTTGAGATCCCTTAGTTCTTTACTAGATATAATAGGTAGTCCTCTATCCTCAAACCACTTCTTGAAAAGCCTCATATCTGCTTTCTTCAAAGATTTTCTATGGAAGTAACCTGCGTATACATTAGGTGTCTTCTCTAGGATCTCATCTAGTGTTTCCTCTCTAAAGTTTCCTGCTTCTATCTGATATCTTGGTACCATGTGACCGAAAGCAGCGTATTTCTCAAGTGCTACATCAGTGAACCGTGGAGCATAGTGTCCACCACCGATACCTATGAGTACAGGTATATCCTTTGGTAGATCCTCCTCGTATCTTGCAGTGTTGATTAATTCTAGAACTGAGGCTGCTACTACCTCAGCTGGTTTCTCCTTTAACCATTCTTCTTCGTTACTACCAACCTCTACATATAAGACAGGTGTATCTAGTATGGGTCCATGGTGTGTAACCTCGAAACATACTTTATGATAGAGGTTTGATTCATCGGCTTTCCTTTTAAGGATTCTAAGCAAGGTTGTCATAAGTCTAGGTGAAGATGGACATAGCTTTCCTGTTTCTCCTCCATACTCTGCTACTCCATAGTTTCCAACAGGATGCGTAGTAAGAGTTGGTTCACCTGTTTGACTAGTATGCCTAGAGATATATATCATCTGCTTAGGTTTAACACCTATCTCCGTTTCTATCTCTTTATCTAGGTACTCATGGAATATAGTTCTATCCTCTATAGTTACTAGTAGTGTATCCTTTACTTGTGTACTCCATAGAACTGGGTTACCTTTGAATTCCTCTCCTCCCCCCCAGTTGGATAGCTTAAGTAGATGTTTCTTAATGTTTGTACCAGCTGGGTCCTCTAGAGAAGAAACAATGACTAAACACATGTTTTTTCAAAAGGGGTGTAATTTAAAGGGTTTATTTTAATCTACGTTTTCTCTTCTTCTCTAATTCTAGTAATGCTCTAAGTGTTTCTCTTCTAACTAGGAAGTGTATCCTATTTGTGATAGTACAAACCTTAGCTATATATTGTATCTCCTCTGCTTCACTCTGACTCGATAGTAAACCAGCGATAATCATGCTTATCAAAAGTGAATTATATTTAAATGTTTATAAAATATGTTGTACATCTCTAACCAAGTATATGTCAAGGGGGAAATAATTTCTCTAGAGAATATAAAGATAAGTTTTTCTCTTTTATCTATGCTCACTCCAATAGAATATGCACACTAGTAATCCTAATCCAATTGGAACCATAGCGATATAGTAGATGATATCTATGTTACTGAATACCTCTATGACATCTAACTTCTCCAGGAGGTATAACCCAACTAGTAGTATCGGGAGGGTTACGCCTATTAGCAATGGGATCCCTTCTCTATTCAAAACCGCCACCTTGGAAATATGTAACGTTTACGTTTTATAGGGGTATACCCATTTGTTCCCTCAAATATCTCTTCTAGGGAGCATCTAGTGAAACCTTTAACCGCTGGGTTATACTCTCCATCTACGGTGTCCCAGAAGACTTCCATTGCGTTTTCACTCATACTCAGAATTAACCCTTCGTACTCTACGGTTTTACCATCTTCACCTCTATACTCCCTTCTTACTCTATCACCTAAATGGAATATTTCATATAGGGAAGGGTATCCCTCAGTATTCCTTCTCATACACCACCCTCAAGGAATTCTCTCAGGTGGCAT
>CAZCPZ010000056.1:0-8011 GCA_964499875.1 uncultured Thermoplasmatales archaeon
TGCTATAAAGATGGCTCATGATGAAGGATGGACTGCTATAGTTAGTCATAGAAGCGGGGAGACAGAGGATACATTTATAGCTGATCTAGTAGTTGGTACAAGCACCGGTCAGATTAAAACAGGTGCACCTGCCAGGAGTGATAGATGCGCTAAGTACAACCAGTTACTGAGGATAGAAGAGGAGTTAGGGGAGAGAGCGGAATACCCAGGTATAGATTTTAGAGTGGATCACATAGCATAAATTTTTATCCCAAAACTATTATTCAGGAGGGATTCACATGAAGATACTTATAACCGATAAGGTAGCAGATGAGGCTGTTGAGTTGTTGAAGAAAGAAGGTTATGAGGTTATCTTCGATGAAATGGATCATGATGCTCTCATTAGAAACATACATGAGTATGATGCATTAATGGTTAGAAGTAGAACAAAGGTTACCAGTGATATCATAGAAGCTGCAGAGAAACTAAAAGTTATAGGTAGAGCTGGGATAGGTGTGGATAACATAGATATTAAAGCTGCTTCAAAACATGGTGTAAAAGTTGTGAATGCGCCAACGGGAGCAACTGATAGTGTAGCAGAACTCGCAATAGCTCATATGCTTTCTCTAGCTAGGCATCTAACAAAGGCTGATTCAACTCTTAAACAAGGAGTATGGGCTAAGAAACAGCTTAAGGGAGTAGAGTTAAACGGTAAAACCCTTGGAATAGTAGGAGCTGGTAGAATTGGGACTGCTCTTGCGTTAAAAAGCCGGGTTTTCTCAATGAAGATTCTATATACTAGTAGACATAGGAACCGAGTTTTAGAAGAAAAACTAGGTGCAAAAAAAGTTTCACTAGAGGAATTACTCGAGTCCTCAGACTTTGTTTCTCTACATGTACCTCTAACAGATGATACATATCATCTTATAGGTGAAAAAGAGTTAAAGATGATGAAACCAACAGCTTATATTATAAACTGTGCAAGGGGAGGTATAATTGATGAGGAAGCGCTCTACAATGCTTTAAAGGAGAAAAAGATTGCAGGAGCAGCTTTAGATGTATTTGAGGAGGAACCACCTAAGGATAACCCCCTACTCACACTTGATAATGTTGTAGCTACACCACATCTAGGAGCTAGTACTGTTGAGGGACAGAGGAGAGCAGGTACAGTTTGTGCAGAGCAGATAATCAAGGTTTTAAGGGGAGAGGAACCTGATTACTGGGTTAATAAGGGGTAAAAGATTCCAAGGTTTAATCTAGGAGGAATTCATTGTATGAGGAATCTAGAAGAGGTTATATCAAAGATTGAGAAACATATAACTAGGAAGGATGAGGTTAGAGAGGAGGCATTAAGGTTATCTAGGGATGTGGTTTTGAATTGCAGGAAAACTATTCAACGTATACATAGAGGTAAACTAGAGGAGGCAGAGGCTTTACTCAGTGAGACAAGGAAGATACTATTGCAGTTAACAAAGGAAACAGAGGTTTACCCAGATTTATATTCTGCTGGGTTCGTGGAGAATGCTGCTCAAGAATTCGTAGAAGCAACTTGTTTCCTATCTATTATGAGAGATGAGGATCTACCTGATCCAGATACATTACCTGTATCCTACAATGCTTATCTTCAAGGACTCTGTGACCTTGTAGGGGAACTTAGACGGAAAACACTTGACTCAATACTAGATGGAGAGGCAAGAGAAGGAGCGAGGTATCTATCGATGATGGAGGATATATATGATTCTATTCTAAGATTTGATTACCCCTCTGCTTTGATACCGATTAAGAGGAAACAAGATGTAGCTAGGTCACTTATAGAGAAAACTAGGGGTGAATTAGCTGTAGCATTATGCGAGGAGAGGATGGAGCAGCAGATAGAGGAGTTTAAAACCGTAGCCAATCAATTAAGTAATAGGAGGGAGGTCAAGAATAATAGTGAACTCGATATAGATCGAGTTTGGTGAAACAAATATTACGAAACCTTTTTAAAAAACCTTTATATACTTTAAAAAGCAGGCTTGTAGTAATATGACAGATGTTGTTATTGAGAATATGATTGTATCAACTAACTTAGATTCAACCCTAGATCTAGAAGAGGTTGCATCGAGGAATCCAGAGGCAACTCCTCTACAGGAAAACGATATGCCAGGAGTGGTTTTTCATTTCCATAAACCAAGAATAGATGTCATAATATTACAGGATAAGATTATATCTATTGGAGCTAAGAGTTTTGAGAAAGCAGAGGAGAAGATAATGGAGGTGATCGATAAGCTACGTGAACAAGGTTTCAAGATAGAGAATAGGGATTTGGAAGTGGAGAATATAGTAGCTTCCTGCGACTTTGAAACAACTCTACCACTGGATAGGATTAGAGAGGAGTGGAGTGAGGAAGATGTAACCTTTAAACCAGAAGAATTCCCGGGATTAGTATATAGGTATAATGATCATGTATTATTCATGTTATTTGAGAGAGGAAAAATAATCTGTCTTGGAACTAGAAACCTTGAGGAGTTACTAAGTGTAATGAAGGATTTTAAGGAGAAATTAACCTCAGTTGAGGGTGTTGCTATATGAGTGAGGAGAAGAAAAGTAGAAGGAAACCTGAAGTGATTGTGGAGAATATAGTAGCATCAACATCTTTTGCTGATAAACTAGATTTGGATGCCATTGCTCAAGCTTTGGAGGAAGCAGAGTATGAACCTGAGCAGTTCCCAGGACTAGTATATAGATTAGATGAACCTAAAACTGCTACGCTATTATTTAGAAGTGGGAAGGCAAATTGTACTGGTGCTAAGAACGTTGAGAATGTACGTAAAACTGTTGAGATCATAGCTGATAAACTAAGGAAACTAGGTATCGATGTTTATAAGAATGAGGATTTAAAGATTGTTATTCAAAACATTGTAGCGATATCTGATCTTGGAACGGAACTAAACTTGAATGAAGTAGCAATGGGTTTAGGATTAGAGAACGTGGAGTATGAACCTGAGCAGTTCCCAGGACTAGTATATAGATTAGATGAACCCAAAGTAGCTATGCTCCTCTTTGGTTCAGGTAAAATAGTTTGCACTGGTGCCAGGAGGATAGAGGATGTATCTATAGCGGTACAGAAACTAGCTGATGAATTAGAATCTTTAGGATTACTTAAAAGGGGTGCAGAGGAGGAAGAAGAAAAATAAGCTACTCCTTCCTTTCTTATTCTTTTGTTTTCAAGGATTCACGTTGAGTGTTAATAGCTGTTATAACTGCTTGTACTGCTGCCATTGCTGCAGCAGTTTTAGGGGTAGTAGTTTGTTCCCTAAGTTTCTTAACATACTCTACAACTTCTTCTAGGATCTTGTATCTTGGAATGAAACTAGTATCGTATTCTCCTTTAACCCATTGTGGATGATCCATAACTACTTGATGAAAAGGTATATTATGTTTTACACCACCTATCTGATACTCCCATAGCGCTCTCTTCATCCTAGCTATAGCTCTTGGTCTATCCTCTGCCCAAACAATGAGTTTAGCAATCATGGAGTCATAGAAAGGTGGTATAGTGAAACCTTGATACACACCGGAGTCTACTCTTATACCTGGTCCACCTGGTTCTGCATATCTAGTAATTTTTCCAGGTGCTGGAGTAAAGTTGTTGAGTGGATCCTCAGCATTGATTCGACACTCTATAGCATGTCCCCTGGGTTTGATGTCTTCTTGATCATACTCTAAATCTAAACCAGATGCTACTCTTAGTTGTTCTCTAGCGAGATCTACACCAGTAGTCGCCTCTGTAATTGGATGCTCCACTTGTAACCTAGCATTCATCTCTAGGAAGTAGTATTCTCCATCCTTAAACATAAACTCACAGGTTCCAGCGTTATAATACCCAGCGGTTTTAGCAGCCAGCACAGCTTGCTCTCCCATCTCCTCTCTAAGCTCCGGTGTAAGAGCACAGGAGGGTGTTTCTTCGATGAGTTTCTGATGCCTCCGCTGTACACTACATTCTCTCTCATAACAATGTATTATGTGACCATGTTTATCCCCTATGATTTGATACTCTATATGCCTTGGATCCGGTATAAATTTCTCAATGAAAACTGAGTCGTCTCCAAAGGAATTCCTAGCTAGTGTTCTAACTGTTTCTAATGCTTTATCCATTTGTTTCTCATCATCTACTCTCTGTATACCTATACCTCCTCCTCCCGCTGAGGCTTTAAGCATAACAGGGTATCCAATCTCATGTGCTATATCCTTAGCTTTCTCTGGATCAGAAACTGGTTCGGTTACACCTGGTACCACGTGTACTCCTGCTTTAATCATTGAACGCTTAGAATCAATCTTGGAGCCCATCAATTTCATTGCTGATACTGGCGGTCCTATGAATTCTATACCATTCTTCTCACATAACTCTGCAAAGGAAGCATCCTCTGCCATGAAACCATAACCTGGGTGTATACCCTCTGCACCTGTTTTCAATGCGATATCAATAATCTTATCCTTCCGTAGATAACTCTGACTAGCTGGTCCAGGGCCAATATTATATTTCTCATCTGCATATTTTACGAATAAAGCGTTTCTATCTGCATCAGAGTATACTGCAACAGTGGTTACCCCCAGTTCCTTACATGCTCTCATTATTCTTATGGCTATTTCTCCTCGATTCGCTATGAGAACCTTATTTAACATCTCTTAGGCACCTCAAATTTTTTATAGTATCTGCATTATTATATCTCCACTACTAACTGTGTCACCCTCCTTGATGAATACCTCTTTTACCTCTCCTGATCTCTCAGCTTTAATCTCTTGTTCCATCTTCATAGCCTCAATAGTTGCTAATACATCCCCTGCTTTCACTTTATCTCCCTTTTTGACCTTAACTTTTAGTATAGTCCCCTGCATCGATGATTTAACACCGCCCTCAATCTCTTTTGGTTTCTCAGGTGGAGCACTTGTTGGTGCAGCAGCAACAGTGAAACCACCTTTTGGTGTTACTTTCACTTCAAAAAGTTCACCGTCAACTTCTACTTCAAACTCTGTTGGAATCTGAGCTGGAGCAAGTCTTTTCTCCGGTGGCTCTGTTTCAAGCCAGATTTCTTTTACTTCTGGAAATGATTGTTTAACCATTGCTCTAGTTAATGGGTGATCAATTGATAGTGGTAACTCTTCAGAGGTAAACTCTGCTTTTGCTTCTCCTTTAAGGAATTTTAAACCTACCTGGGGGTATATGGTGTAGATCATTATATTCTCGTCAGTGAGCTCTATCTCAGGATATTCTTTTAGTTCTGATTTCCTCTTCTCCCACATTGGTTCTAGTAAATCTGATGGCCTACAATCTATGACCTCATCTCTCCATTTTGGTCCCAACACCTTCTTCATGATCTCTGGTTTAATAGGTGCTGGTGGTCTACCATACATTCCTCTACAATAGTCCTTGGTTTCTTTTGGAATAACCTTGTATCTACCATGGAGTACATTCATCACTGCTTGTACACCAACTACTTGACTTGTTGGCGTAACAAGTGGAGGGTACCCTAGTTCTGCTCGTACTCTAGCGGTCTCCTCCAGTATTTCTTGGTATTTACCGTGAGCTCCTTGTTGTTCTAATTGGAATATGAGATTAGATAGCATCCCGCCAGGTATTTGATGGAGAATCACACTTGGATCAACTTTTAAAGCATTAAATCTATGGAGATGCCTATACTTATCCCATACTTTTAGGAAATATTTCCTAATATCTATCAATAATTCTAGGTCATAACCAGTATCCCACTCGGTATCTTTTAACGCAGCTACTACACTCTCTGTAGCTGGAGCAGCTGTTCCACCTGAGACGGGGGATATCGCTGTATCTAGTATATCTACTCCTGCTTCTACTGCTCTCTGATAAGCCATTCCTGTCATACCACTGGTTGAGTGAGAATGTAAATCTATAGGTATCTTTACTCCTGCATCCTTTACACCCTTAATTATATCATAGGCTCTCTTTGGGGAAATCATACCAGCCATATCTTTTATACATAGGGAATCAGCTCCCATCTTCTCTAGTTCTATAAATTTCTCAACAAAATAGTCAACAGTGTGAACAGGAGAAATAGTGTAGCTGAGACAAGCTTGTACATGGGCACCTACTTCTTTAGCTGTTTTAATTGGTACCTCCATGTTTCTGAGATCATTCAGTGCATCAAATATCCTAAAATAATCGATTCCATTCTTCTTTGCTAGGTAAATAAATTTTTTAACAACGTCATCTGGGAAGTTCCAGTAAGCCACTATATTCATTGCTCTCTCAAGCATTTGAAGAGGAGTATTGGGTATTGCTTCTTTGAGTTTCCTTAGACGTTCCCATGGATCCTCATTCAAGTATCTAATGCAGACATCAAAGGTTGCTCCACCCCATACTTCAAGGGAGAAGTAACCTACTTGATCTAGTTTATCAGCAATTGGTAGCATATCCTCCGTTCTAAGCCTAGTTGCCAACATTGATTGATGAGCATCTCTCAATATCAACTCGTGTAGTTGAACCATTGGTATACCTCCTAAGTTGAGGGATAAGATGGTAGATTGTTGAATGGTATCCAATTACTCTACTTAAGAATATCGGGGAAAAGAAGAGTTTTAGTAGGAGAGGTATCTAGGTTTCAAATGAATGAAATGAGATAGCTCATCCTCAATTATTTTGAGATACGTTGATAGTAATTGAAGATTCTTAGAGGAGTTATCCTTGTTTAATACCACTATGTAGCATAGGAATCTATGGAGATTTCCCTCCGATGGGGTAGAGTAACCTTTTGATTGATCGACGGAGGTGTAGGAGAGGAGTTCTACACAGTAGACAGTGGATTCAAACGAGGTATCTTCCCTAATGGTTGAGGAGGAGCCAGTTGTTCCATATAAGAGTTCTGCACTAGCAACAGCTAATATATTAGTTGAGAATATAAGGGTACATACTGCTATTGATGCAAGGGTTTTCTTATTATTCCTCTGGAATAGGTTTGTGAATCGTTGTGTTAGGATAGATGTTTTGGGATGAGAGGAAAGTAGGAATAGAGAGGAGAAAACTAGTGGTATCCTATTTGGATGCCTTATAAGATATTGATTTATTTTCAGTAAGCCCTCCATGAAAAGGATTTTCTCTTTCTTTGTTGATAGAGAAGAATCAGCTAGTAACTCTCTTGATCTAACTAATTCTCGGTATAGTAGATGTACTACTGGGTTGTAGAAAAAGATTATTCGAAGAGCTTGTAGTATAGGTTTAATGATTATATCCTTATTTTTTATATGCATTAACTCGTGCTGAATAACTGTTTGAAGTTCATCTCTAGATAAGGTTGAGAGTAATTTCTCTGATAAAGCTAGAGCAGGAGGGAAACCAAAGACAAAAGCATTTGGTTCTCCTTTAAATAAGAAGATTTTAGGTGGGTGTATACCTATCTCCCTTGATTTCTTCTTCACAAACTCTACTACCCAGTTATCATCTATCATGGTTAACCCAAGGTTTTGTGTTACACGTTTTTTTCCTATAGTTAAACTGAGGAGGAGGAAGAAAACCGCTATAGCTGTTAATATGAGAGTGAATAAGAGGAAATAGATGCCTATGAAGGACTCTTTTTGAGTGGGTAAAGTGGTTTCAACATCTATGGGGGGAGAAGTTTTTTTAACTGTTAGGAGGTAAGAGGAATCTCCATAGAGGTTTTTAATTATTGTTTGAAGAGAAGTGTTGTTTAGAAACATTTCTCTTAGGAGAAGTTTAAAAGAGGAGACATTATGAGGGAGGATAAGGACATATTGGGATGTAGGGGCAGAGTCATTATCTATTGAGCATATTATCACACCACTAGTGGAGGGTTTTTCTCTGTTTTCTATCGCTAGGTTCTCCATTATTGTTAGGGGGAATACTGTGAAGGCTGTGAATAGAACGAATAACTGTATCCAGAATAAATTCTTTGGATGAGAAATATGGAGGAATCTAGTTAGACTCTTCGATAGTAATAGGGCAATGAGAGAGATGAATATGGATAGGAGGACTGGGGTAATTATTTCTTTAAACATTTTT
>CAZCPZ010000057.1:0-7882 GCA_964499875.1 uncultured Thermoplasmatales archaeon
TATTATGTATGATTCAATATTATTTATATTAATGGTTTCTTTATCAGGTTTGATACTGACATCTGTTTTACAGCTGCATCCTCTCACCAATATATCCATGGAGAACCATATAGGGTATATTGCAAAGGAAACCTTGCATGTATTCTTATCCTCTACACCCTCAAACTTTAGCTATAGATTATTTGGTGACATAATAGATGATGATGCAGAAATAGTTGGATTGGAGGTTAACTCAACGTTTTATCAATCTATAACAAGTTTAATACTTGGTAGAGAGCAGATCCATAAAACCTATAGTAGCCTAATAGCGGAGGATTTAGGAAGTCAATTCGAAGTATTGATGTGTGATAACTCCACTGTTAGGTTAAATGTTTTAACAAAAAACTTTGATGGGAAACTACGAGAAACTATAAGAGATTTCCTAGAAGAGCAATTAAAAGGTTATAGGTTTAACCTTACTGCGTGGTGGTACCCAGTTAGATTTATACCAATTGGTGGGCACGTAAACGTTGGTTATGAGATACCTGATGGAGATTGTTATCAAGCTAGAACCACTATACGATTACCTTATTCAACTAAGTTAGAAGCTAATGGTTTAGAGTTATCAAAAGCCAAGCTAAGAGAAGTTATCTCAAACTGCGAGGAAATAGCGAATATAACCTTTTTGGTTAAAAACTATAATCCTCCCCTCAGAGATAACTTATTTGAAAATACTTCTCTCCTACTCAAAAAGTTTATCATTGATGGATATAGTGATTCCAACGGCTCAACTATCTATCCTGGTATCCTATTGTTTCTAGTTAAAACAGGTTTAGAGGAGATAGTAGGAGGTATAACATGTTTAGATAAATCTACAATGCTTGACGATAGTGGTTATCTACATCAGATACTGGGGAGCATAGATGAGATCATATATGATATGTTACTTAATCAAACCATTATACTGCTCCAACAATTTAACATATCTGTTATAAATCTTAGTTCTGGTCTGATGGATTTAATCGGAGAGTATATCTGGGAGGTGATTCAACCATATGTTAGGCCTTTCCTAGTTGAGATGAGTAATGAATTACTCACTGTTAAATCATCTAGTATGACTGATTTTATCACAGATAAGTTATTTGATGAAGTTTCCTTTACAGAAGGAAATATAGTATTAACAATATGGAGAGGATAATAGTTGTATTTCTTAAATGATACCCACGCTAGGATACCTTTCGCTGTAGTAGGCGTATTTTTACTACTCGGTAGTAGCATGCTTACTACATTCATTATAGTCTTACAGGCTGATACGTCGCAATATCTATTAGTAGAAGGAGATGAAGTAGAATGTCTCCTAAGAGAAGTGGAGAGGAATATCAAGGAAACTACTATTATGGCAGGATTAAAATTAATTGATGAGTTAAGCAAAAAACCAGTTGTTGAACCTGTAGATAAAAGTTTATCCCCTATGGATATTAATCTTTATCGAATTAAAAAAGGAATCATGGAGGAGGTGAATAGGTATCTATCAAGGGTTTTTCACTCTCAGCATTATATGTTAAATGTAGATGAAATCTCTATTAAAGATATAGAGATAGAGAGAATTTATATGAATCTAACTAGGTTTTTCACTATCCCTCTTCCAGGTTCAAAGCAGAAAGAAAGAGCACCGGTTTATCTAAAGGTAACTTATCCTTTAACTATATATGTTAAATCCAACTCTAATAGGCTTATATCGAAATTAAAAACGAAGGTTTCAACTGTTCTACCTTCTAGATATCCATTACTAGATTTCTTAGTAGAAGAATTCAGTGATGCATTGGATGGTGTAAACTCTTTATGGGCTATAACAACTATTCTCTCAAATCTTTATTCTCTAGTGAGAGGGTATCAACAGTATACCACTGGTGAACCTATTAACGTAGTTGATAATCATCACTTATCACCTATTGTAAATATTGGTATACTACTAGATGAGGCAATGTATTTTGGAGGAGTGGATCCCCTAGCTATAGTGGAGACACTCAGAAAGGTAAGGAATAGTAATATATCAAGGAGTGCTATACTGAATAAGATGGAAAACAACACTATTTTTAACATAAATGACATACATGAGAGTGGATATCATAGTGTACCTGCATCTATCATAGATTTCTCAGAGATAGGGAAAAGTATATTGTATACATCTGTAGAAACCAAACTGGTTTTCAAGAAAAACGATGATCTTATAACATTATTGATAGGAAATAGTGGAGATTTTGAGGAGATAGTTAATAACTATACCAAAAGAGGATATGTACTAGTGGATTCACTAGAAACAAGTTTAATTAGGAATAAAACGATGGAGGATAAGTTACGAGAAATCATTTCTAGGATTTATACTGCTAATATGAAAACTCACATAGTTCATGAAGATTCAACAGTAATATATGGTGACCACTATGGGTATCCCATTGATAATGGTACAAGTGGTTGGATACTAGAAGAATATTCGCTTTTAGGTGAGAAAGGAAAGCCACCTAGAGGAGATATTAAACCAGGGTCTATACTGTATGAAGCAATATATGAAGTTAGATACATTAGAGAACATAGTTGGTGTAGAATGAATGGGAATAATACAAGCTGCACCATGGTATTTGATATCAAAAATGAGAAAGTAAGAGTTGATATAGTTCTAGATTACTACTCCAGCTATCGGGATACCAAGAATGATATATTAGAGGTTTTCTACTGGAATGAATCTATTGGTGACCCTAACTTAGCTGATACCGTAGAAGATTATAGAGAACAAGTATTATCTAATCCATCAACTCTACTAGGGAAAACAGATGGATTCTACTACAGTAGAGATGTAACAGGTTTGATACCCTCATGGGTTTTAGATAGATGCTTAGATAGACTAGATGAGGTACAACATTATATGGAAGGTATAAAGTTACCGAGAGGTATCAACACTTCCACATATCCAAATCCAGTTGAACTTCTAAAGACTGCAAAAGAAGCATTCATAGATAAGTTAAAACCCTATGCTAAGCAACTTGAGGATAGATCGTATATTACTGCTAGTAGTAAAGCTGTGGCATGCTGTGAGTACTGGTTTATGCAAGAAGTTATGAGTAGGATAAACAAATCCGTTGAATCCATGGTTAACTCTATTATGGATAAACTGAACTATAAATTAGAGGATGAAACAAGTGCATTAGATGTACTAACCAATAGCATAGGGGAGCAACTAGTTGTACCGTTGAGTATCCCTCTATGGTTAGATAATGGGTGGGGTGAGAAGGTAACTATAGCTGTGACTCATCAACCACATTACCTTGATCCCTTCAAAGAATTTGAATATAATGGTAAAAAGAATTACCATCTTGGTATCAGAAATACCTGTTTATTCGGCTCAACTGGGGTACCAATACTTCCGCCTACTACTGTTACACCATGGATTGTAACATTAAACACTTGGCTTATAGAAGTCAAGGGTTATTTTGCAGAATTCAAGGTTTTGGATACAAATGGTGAAACCTTATTCTCACCTATCTTTGGACATAAACCATTAACATATATCAGGAAGGAGGATATAGTTAGGGATGAAGATGGAGTGATACTTGGTTATAATAAACCTTTGTTTTTCGAGTTTACAACCGTTGCATTCTCAGTTGTTCCACCGTGGGGTCCAATGGTTGGTGAGAGAGATGATAAGTTTGTGGAGAGTAATGGTTTATACCTCATTGATATTAGCTAGTTCAACAGTATCAGCTGAACCAGTTAAATGTAAATATGGTGCAGTTGATGCATGGTTCAGTTATGATGAGGAAACATGGTTTAATACAACTGTTGACTATGCTCCACTTAGAAAAGGTCAGCCATTCTATGTTAAAATAGAGCTGCATACCCTTGATGATGATATATGGGTTGCTATAAGATTCTCTGAAGTTGGAGAGGATAATGAGGATGAATCAACTTTCCAACTCATCGGGGGACCAAGGGCATTCTATGAACCCTTTGACGTTGGTAGAGTACCTGCCAAAGACTCTTATCTCATATATACTTGGATATTCAAGATTAAAGATGATACTAGTTGGGTTAATGGAACTGCTCCTTTAAACATCCTAGTTCAATTCGATAAAAAGAAAAAACAAGGTGGATGGGATAGCAGTAAAGTGTTTTTCACAATTGTTAATGCATTTATATTAGATGAAAAATGGAATGAGGGTGATAACACTATATATGAATCACCAAATGTGTCTATTCTCCTTATAATAATCCTATTGTTTATGAAGAGTTTCTCTAAGAGGTATATACCATAGCAGGAAAACCATATACAACCATAATAGTAAACCTGGCCACCATGGGGGATAAGAGAAGATTGAGAGATTAACACCCGTAACTATTAATACTGCTACTATAACACCCATAAGTGCTTCTCCCGCGACTAATCCAGCTGTGAATAATAAACCTGTTCTAATGGCTTTCTCACTGGGTGTTACATCCATATGTTTAATAGCTAATTCCCAATCACTAATCTCTTTCTCTAGTGGATCAACACTCTCCTTAAGTTTTTTATTAGTTACATACCTAACTAATCCACCTATAAATATTGGTACAGATAGAGTAAACGGTAGATATATACCGATCGCTACTGGTAGGACTGGTAGATCAAGTAGGATCAAAATTACTGCAAGTATCATACCAGCTATTACGAAAGGCCACAGCATTTTTCCACCTAGTACACCTTCCACTATACCTTTCATTAGGAATGCTTGTGGAGCTGGTAGATGTCTGCTCCCTATGGTGAAAGCCTTGTGTAGCAACATTATTATAAGTCCTATAGTTGATGAAATAGCTATCACACCAAGTGTCATAGCTATCTGTAGTTTCTTTGGAGTTGCTCCCAACATCACTCCACAGGCCATTGATTGCAGTAGATCACCTGAAATTGATCCACCTATGCATATAACTGCTGATATAAAGATAACAATAGCCATGGATTCTGGACCGGTTGAACCAAGAAGTAGCATTAGTATACTTACTATTAGTAGTACAGTTACTGTTACACCTGATATCGGGCAGTTAGAGGATCCAACGAGTCCTGTTAGGTAACCTGCTAGGGCACTAGCTAGGAAAGCGAAACCAACAGTTATAAAGGCCATACTAATTGATAGAGTGAACTCTTTGGATAACCAGATGTATAGGAGGGTTATTGGTATAACCATTAGTATTATCACGGTGAATACTAGCTTATAACTTAAATCTTGAGAAGTTCTCTTCACTGTTTTAACTTCTCCTTTTAAACCTGATAATGCTTCCCTTATACTAGCTGTTAGATTAGAACGTATGCTCCATATAGCCCATAATCCACCAACAAGCATTGCTCCTACACCGATGTATCTAATTTGGTCACCCCATATCTTGAAGAAACCCCATATATGTGCTCCAATCTCAAAGTTACCGTATCCTAGTGTCAAAGCATCTTTTATCTCAGCTGGTGAGGTAGGAGTTGGTAAACCTGTTGCTAGTATTATCAGAGGAGCTATTATAATCCATCCGAGAAGTCCACCTACTAGTACATATGATGATATCTCTGATCCAATAATCCATCCGACTCCTAGTAAAGCTGGTGATAGGGTTATACCACCATAGAACCATCCATCTCTAGTTTCTCCACTCATTGGGAATTTACCTATGCTTATAATGGATTCAACAGTTCCCCTGAATAATCCTAATAATAGCTCACCTAGTTTGAATAGAGCCGCTAATATGGAACCTATTAGTAACCATTTACCTTGTGTTTCTCTTCTCTCTACTCTTTCTCCACCCACTGTTGTTGTAAGTACCGCTGCAACAGCTACTCCCTCTGGGAAAGGTAAATCAGTGTTTATAACAAGTGCTCTTCTAAGTGGTACCATCCATAATACTCCCAGTAAACCCCCTATCAGTGAGATTACACTAGTTTCAATAACATCTATATCTTTCCATGCTCCAAGTAATACCAGTGCTGGTATAGTAAAGATTACTCCTGCTGCTATGCATTCTCCAGCTGATGCGCCCATCGTCGCAAGGTTTATCTCTAAAATAGTTCCTCTCCAAGGTTTAAGTAGAGCTAAAGCCATTACTGCTCCAGGTATTATAGCTGATACTGTCATACCAGCATATAAACCTAGGTATGCATTTGCTGCTCCTAACACAACTGCTAGGAGTAAACCCACCAGAATTGCTTTTCTAGTAAGCTCTGGTATCACTTTCTCTGCTGGTATAAAAGATTTGAAATCTTCTCTAGAAGTCATTTCTATTATAGCTTATAGAAAACAACATATTAAAATTTAATGAATTTATAAAAATATTTTATGTATCATTATGGGGTGCTTCTCAAGGATTTTTGAACCATTTATTTTTGAAAAGGAAAACAGTTAAATATAGTATGGGAGTTGCATTGTATATAAAATTTGGGGTGAGGCAAATTTAACATGTTTGATGATAGAGAACATAAATTTGGTAAACTAGAGTTAGTTGATAAAGAAATCTTCTTCATAGCCTTTAACAGACGAGATACCTAGCTTAGGTGAAATAGGTTAGTTAGAAGATTGAAGAAACCAAGGTAGTCAAGTCCAGTTAATAGTAGGAATAAAACCAGTAATGCGATTAATACTTTAATAGCGAATTTAATAAGCTTCCAAGCCACTATAACTAGAAACACGACACCTAGGAATACCAACCATAAGGGGAGATCAAAACCTGCTATATCCATACTCTATCCCTAGATTATAATAATTTTCTTTCTCGATTTTAATCTTTCCATTTTTTCCTAAAACTTTCCTTAACTCTTTTTACTCAGCCAAAGTTACAAAAAAGTATTTGATAATACTAGAATTTGAGATGTATATAAACCATAGGTTCCTCGTTAAAAACACAGTTGAATATAGAGAATATCAAGTTAATATTTCAAAGGTTTGTAGGGAGAAGAATACATTAGTTGTTTTACCAACAGGTTTAGGTAAAACAGTCATTGCTTTACTAGTATTAGTAGAGTATCTAGATAAAGGTAAGATATTATTTCTTGCTCCAACTAAGCCTTTGGTTCTTCAACACGCTGAGTTCCTCAAAAGATTTCTAGAGATAAACAAAAAAGATATCATTGTCTTCACAGGGGAAACTCCCCCTAGAAAAAGGAAGGCTTTGTGGGAGAATGGTAGAGTTATAGTTTCTACTCCACAAGTAATAGAAAACGATCTTTTATCTAATAGGATCAATCTAGCATCTACAGCCTTGGTAATCTACGATGAGGCTCATCATGCAGTTGGACGATATGCTTATGTAACTATAGCTGAGAAGTATAAAGAGCAGAGGAAAGATTATCATGTACTTGGTATCACAGCATCTCCTGGTAGAGATATGGAGAAGATAATGGAGGTATGTAGGAATCTTGGAATTGAAACCATTGAAATCCGAACCAAGATGGATCCAGATGTTAAACCATATACCTATGGTTTAGATATCACTTGGAGGCAAGTACCTATTCCATATGAGTTCTCCTATGCGATTCAACTTCTCCGTAGATGCCTTGCTACAAGATTACAGCAACTCAAGGATAAAGGCATATTGGAATCAGCATCTACATCTTCTATAACTAAAACAAAGTTGCTAGAGATTCAATCTCTACTGCAATCTCAGCTACAAGAAAACAGCACTAACGAAGTTTTTGAAGCATTAGTGATTCAAAGTGAGGCCTTAAAAATATACTATGCAATAGAGTTGCTTCAGACACAAGGTGTGGGAGCTGTTAAAAATTATTTCTCTCGGTTGAGAAGAGAAGCTAATCAGAAGAGAGGTAGTAAATCCACTAAACAGTTAATTAAAGATCCTAGTTTTATAGAGGCGATGGCTCATATAAACTCCCTTACTA
>CAZCPZ010000058.1:0-7836 GCA_964499875.1 uncultured Thermoplasmatales archaeon
GGACCAGGGAATTATAGTAGTATACAGGAGGCTATTGATAATGCCGGTTCAGGTGATACAATATTTGTTTATTCTGGTTTCTATGTTGAACATCTTTTAATAGATAAGACATTATCTCTAGTTGGTGAAAACCCTGATACAACTATAATAGATGGTAACGATTCTGGAGATCTACCTTGTATCTATGTTGATGCTCCATTTGTAAATATAACGGGTTTCACAATCCAATGGGCGGATTGGGAGTTTCATGAACCGGCAATAGAGGTTCACGCCCCCTATCTACATGTTTATAATAACAACATTACTTCTAATGATAGAGGTGTTTCCCTCTACCCATCTTCTAATGGATGCAGGATAGAGGAGAATGTTTTCTATAGAAACCACTATGGAGTTTGTACAGATACACAGGGTAGCTTCTATCATTCTATTCTCAACAACTCTTTCATACATAATGATATAGCAATTTCCCTAAGATTATCAGCATGGGTTACTATAAAGGGGAATTCCATTCTTTATAGTGGATGGCAAGGAATACTTTTTACTAGTTGCAGTAGAAGTATGATAGCGGATAATACTATAATTGGAAATGGTGAGGGTGTATCTTTAAGGGAAAATACCAAGGATAATGTTATCTTCCATAATAACTTTAAGGATAACTATAAGAACGCAAATGATGATGGTGAGAATCAATGGGATAATGGAGAGGAGGGAAACTATTGGTCTGATTACAATGGTATAGATGAAAACAATGATGGGATAGGAGATATTCCATATGAGATACCCGGTGGGAATAATAAGGATAATTATCCTATAATGGAGTTCAACGGTTGGTACCCCCCTGTCGTAGATGCAGGTGGTCCATATTTTGGTTTCCCTAATACTCCTATACAGTTTAGCGGTTCTGCAAATGGTGGAAAACCACCATACAGATGGCATTGGGATTTCGGGGATGGAAAAGATAGCGATCTTCAAAACCCTATTCATATCTACTCATCTATCGGGGTTTACAATGTGACTCTTACCGTGTGGGATAAAAGAGATAAAGCATCATCCGATGAAACCTTGGTATATATAGATGTTGAGGATGTTACTCCTCCATCAATCGAAATTTTAAAACCCCTTCCCTCCTCCATATACATTGGAGATAAAAAAATTCTATCCGTACCTATTCTTCCATTTTCAATTGTGATAGGGGATCTTACAATCATCTTCAATGTCACTGATGATAACTCTGGTGTGAAGTATATTGATTTATTTATAAATGATGAATTAATTGAAAGATTCTACACCTCCTCATGTATATATCATTGGAGGGAAACTAGTAGTGGTTTATATGAGCTTAAAATCTCTGCCGTTGATAATAGCGATAATGAGATGAGTAGATCAATTAGATTGATAAAACTTAAGTTTGGTGATTACCTATGAGGATAGAGTTATGGAATAGTTACCCTTATATCTGAGTTTAATTTATACTCTTTAACATGAGTCTCTACTCATGTACACGGGTTGTAATTTCACTATCACTCGTTATTATCACAACTATATCTGGTTGTTTGACCGAAAACCGTAGTAATTCTTCTCATATAGGAGAAGATTCATCCCTTACGAAGATTATAGTTGATGATGAATATACATCTTCTACCCCTGGTTGGGGTGTAACAAGATTTAACAGTATACAAGAGGCGATCGAGAAATCTATGGATAATAGCACTATTTTTGTTCACAGTGGTGTGTATAGAGAGAAAATAGTTATAGAGAAAAGGATCACTCTCATAGGGGAGGATGCTAATACAACGATAATTTCAGGAGAAGGTTCCTCAGAGGATGTTATCTTAGTGACTGATAAAGGAAGAGTTGTTCTCAAAGGTTTCACAATAAGAGATAGTGGGTACAAAGGGGAGTACCCTTATAATGAGGCAGGGATAGATATAAAATCAGATCATAATATCATATGTGATAATATATTTATTAATAACACATGTGGTATATATACTATGTACTCTGATCATAACATCATATGCAGAAATAAATTCGTGAACAATACTCAATATGGTGCATATCTCTACACCAGCTCAGATAATGATATAATTGAAAATAACATCTTCTATCACAACAAGTATGCTCTCAGGATCAAAGGGTCAGCATATAATAATGTATCAAAGAATATTTTCCTAAATAATACCCATGGATTATACCTATGCTGTGGTTCTCATGACAACATCATATTTTGTAACATATTTAAAAATAACGAGGAGTGGGATGCATTAGACTCATTTAATAACAAATATGATAATGGAAGTTGTGGTAATTTCTGGTATGTATTTCATACACCAGAGCAAGGAGCTTATGATGAAAATGGAGACGGTTTAGTGGATTCAGTATTCAACATAGAAGGTGGTGGAAACGTCGATAACTACCCCCTATCTCATCCACCAACCATAGACAACCCTTTCTATAAAGAGTTCAAGAGGGAGATAGAAAAATTATAATATCTTAAAGGGATTATAAATTTGGTGTGCCAATGAGGATGAAATCCTTTAACCTCATTATGACGGTATTGCTAATAGTTTCCCTTTTAACCTCCTCATATGCATCAAATTTTGTTACAAGCAAGAACAACACACCTTCTAAACACACCATTAAACTAGAATTCTTTTTTGATGAACCTAGTATTGAGAAAGTTCTAGTTAACGGCATAGAATGTACTCGTATAACTATCAAGGATTGTAAGCTATATGGGAAAACAGGTGAACCCCGTCTTCCAGTTAAGCCTCTAAGAATACTTCTACCTCAAGGTAGAACAATTAAAAATGTATCTATAGAGACAAGTGAACCAGTGATCATAAACAATATACGCAATATAGAGTTAGGGGAAAGAGTTTACCCACTATCTACTCCTCCATCAACTCCCCTTTCTCCATGTTATAATGAATCAGAAAGGTACCCCTCTTCCCTATTCAACAATATCGGGATACAATATTTTAGAGGATTCCCCATATTCCATATAAATCTTCACCCCGTACAGTATATAGGGGAAACAAATACAATACTGTATTATCCTGAAATGAAACTAGTGGTTGAGACGAAGCTTCATAGTATAAACCCACTTTATAGGGGCTTAGAGGAGGATAAAAAAGCTGTTCTAAAGAAAGTGGATGTAGTAGATGAAGAAATCTTGTTCACATATGAAACCTATACCACAAACCATGAAAATTTCAAATATGTTATAATAACAACAGAGGCTTTTAAAAACTATGATGGAGTCTACGATTTCAATGACCTCATCACACAGAGGGAAAACCAGGGTTTAACATCTACTATAAAATCTGTAGAAGAAATATATTCTGAGTACCCTGGTATAGATAAACAAGAGAAGATTAGAAACTTCATCATAGATGCCTATAAAAACTGGGGAACAAACTGGGTGTTGCTAGCTGGAGATGCAGAGTTTATACCAGTTCGCCTACTATGGGATATAGATGGGGCGGATATGTATCTAGCATCCGATATGTATTATCAATGCCTAGATGGCAACTATGATTATGATAATGACTCCATATACGGGGAGAGGAATGATGGTGTAGATGGAGGGATAATAGACTTATATGCAGAAGTCTACATTGGCAGAGCTTGTATAGATAGCTATGAGCAACTAGAAAATTTTGTTAGAAAGACCCTTACCTATGAAAACTCACAATGGGGTTTAGATGATTACCTACTCGTTGTAGACTCGGTTGGAGAATTCGTTTGGAGTGGTGCAGGTGGATGGGGCGCAGGTTACTTAGAGAGATGCATTGATCACTGTACAGATTATGGTCAAGACACATGGGGTATACCATCTCAACTCTACAAGATCACTAGATGGTATGAAAGAGATACCAGGTATGATAGCATTGATTTAATGGAAGATTTATATAACGGAGTAAACTTGATTAACCACCTTGGTCACTCGAGTCCAACCTTCTGTATGAGGTTTACCCCGACGAAGATTGCTTCTTTAAGGAATACTAATTATGGTTTCTGGTACTCCCAGGGATGCCACCCAGGGCAGTTTCAAGTTGTAGATGAATGTATTGCAGAAGCTTGGACTCTCTATGAGAACGGCGGTTTCGCAGCGATTATGAATACAGGATATGGATATGGTAGTAACACTGATTACGATGGCCCTGATAATAGGTTCGCTAGAGAATTCTGGGATGCATTGAATTCTAGTTTTGAAAAAATATCTAGACTTGGAGAGGCTAATCAAGATTCAAAGGAAGATAATATGTGGCGTATAGATGATGGACATGCTATGTATCACAACTGTTATAGTACTACTCTATTTGGAGATCCCTTTGTTGAGATAAAAGGCATGGAGGATATAAGAGCTGATTTTCAATGGAAACCATCCTATCCTAAGCCAGGTGATACAATACAATTCATGGATCTATCACTTAACGCTTATAAACTACACTGGGATTTCGGCGATGGAAACTATAGTAATGAGAGAAATCCTAAACATATCTATGAAGAAGAAGGGGTGTATAAAGTTACTTTAACTATAGAGGGAGAGGATGGAGAAAAAGATACATGTATAAGAAGCGTTGAAGTATGGAATAATTGGCCACCAATCGCAGTTCCAAAACCAAGTTTAGTAGCTACGGATACTCCAACGATAAGTTTCCATGGAGAAGATTCATGGGATCCAGATGGAATAGTTGTATCCTATCATTGGGATTTTGATGATGGTTCTACCTCTAATCAACCTTCTCCCCTGCATACATTTGAAGAAGACGGTGTTTATCATGTGAAACTGACAGTAGTAGATGATCAAGGTAAAAATGGTACAAGTAGCTGCGAGATAAGGATAGATCGATACACTCCTCCTGAAACAGAGGCTGTGATAGGTGGGGAACAAGGTAAGAATGGTTGGCTTATCAGCCCAGCTTATATCTCATTAGCAGCCTCCGATTGGTCTGGAGTAAAGAAATCAAAGATCCGAATAGACAATGGGAACTGGGAAACCTATCGTTTACCTATAACAATCTCAGCAGAAGGGTTCCACACGGTAGAGTACTACTCCGAGGATATATGGGGTAATGTTGAGGCTCCAAAGGAAACGGAGTTCAAGATCGACTCTACTCCACCCTCCTTAAATATATCAATAAAAGGTTTAAAGAAACAGGGATGGTTTATAACACCGGTTAACATAACATTCGAAGCAATTGATCATCAATCAGGGGTAGATAAGATAATGTATCTACTAGCACCACTGGAAGAAGAATGGGAGGAGTATACATCCGCCATAAACATTGCATCTGATGGTAGATACACGCTAAAAGTATATGCTGAAGACAAAGCAGGTCATATATCCAATAGAAACCAAACATACAAATTCGGTGTAGATCTAAATCCACCTACAACAAGATGCATACTAAGTGGTGATCCATCTCCTGGTGGATGGATAACCATTACATTGTCATCTCAAGATGAAGGATCAGGTGTTTCAAGTATAAGATATTCAATAGATGGAGGAGAAGAAAAGAAATACATCACTCCAATCAATGTTACTGGAGATGGAGTACATACAATAGTCTACTATGCAGTAGATCTACTTGGACATGTAGAGGAGAAGAATACAAAAACCTTTACAATAGGTGAAACACCAACTATAATAATAGTCGATCCTAAACCAGGGGTATATGTTAATAATGAGAGAATAATTTCTGCTTCAAATATAGTAGTAGCTATAGGACCAATCGATATCTATTGCGAGTATAAACCATCTTTCCTATTCCCTCAGAGAGTCACATTTTACATAAATGATAACCCTGTGCAAACTGTTTACTACCCACCGTTCATTTATAGGTGGAGTAAACCAGCTTTTGGAAGAAAAATAGTTAAAGTAGAAGCAATTTTTGATGGAAAAAAGATATACGATGAAATTGTCATTTACAAAATACTATAAATTTTATAAATTTCGTTAAAACTGAGCCTCCGATTTCTGGATGTAAACGTGTCTCCTCATCAAAACTTTATGTTTTAAAGTCATCGGACTTAAGAATGTAGTAAAGTAAAAATCGGATTTTTCTTGGCTCATCTCTTTGATTCATCAGATAGAGTTATAAAAAGTATAACTCGTGTTCGATTAAACTCTTGGATTCCTTGTCTTGAGAGCAAGAATTTGTTTCTCTAGGTGGACACATGGTTACTTTGATGATTTAGCGGGAAGAGCTTCCTATTTAAACTAAAGGGAGATAGAATCTTTGGTCTTATAAAAACGATGCAGAACATTAAAGTAAAAGTGAGGGAAAAATAAAAATACTCGTTGCTAAATCAAAATTCTATGATGAGGTTTCAGAAAATTAAAACTTGGATTATATGTATACTAATTGTGATACCCGTTGTTTCAGTGCTAACTGGATGTACAGAGGAAAAGGATCACGGTGGGAATAACGTTGATTATAACAATAACACCACGAATCACGGTAACAATTCTCCTTTAGACCCAAGTGAGGTTAAGGAACACTTGATAGCTACTTGGATGGCATTGGCTCCAAAGTATAGTCAAGTAGGTTTCTGGATGTTTTATGAGAATGATACTATGAAAACCGTTTGGAGAGGGGTGTTCCCAGGAGGAGAACTTGGGTCAGAGAATGTTGTTTGGTGGAGATATTTTATTAATGGTACAAAACTTTGCTTCAGCAGTCCAAGCGATCCATTGTTAAACTCTGCTTGTTATGATTATGAATTCCTGGAGAACTTCACTCATCTACGTGTGACCTATCAAGGGTTAACAATGGATTGGTACAAAATGAATAAAATCGATAAAGGTTAATTTTTTTTTCAATCTATTCTTGTAAGACTTGTACAAGAAACTACTTAAAAACAAATAGATCAAATGGAATTATAGAGAGCTGCGGTGTTCAGGTGTATTAGATGGTACCTAAGTATATCGTCTACCTAATTTCTGTTATACTCTTTGTATCACTATTTGTTTTCCCCGTAAAATCTTACTCTGTAACCCTTTTATATCCGGTAGGTGGAGAAGTATTAAGTGGAAATGTTACTATTAGGTGGAGTATAGAAGCAGCAGATGATGATATAGTCATCTATATCTATCTAGGACAGGGGAACAGCTGGGTTCCAATAAAAGAAGGTTTACCAAATACAGGTTCTACTATCTGGGATACAACACTTCATCAAGACGGTCATTATAGATTGATGATAGAAGCTGTAGACACCAATAATCATATCTCTTTTGATACAAGTGATAACTTCATAATTGATAATAACAATTCGGATATGAAAATAGTTAGTGTTGAGGTATCCACCGCAGATAGATACCCATATATAAAAAATGGTGATACTGTTTTCATAAATGCGACTATTCTCAATGGGGCTCACCTAGCTAAAACTGATGTAGTGGCAAACCTTTCATGTTTCGGCAAAGGTTTGGTTCTTGCTCAATTCTTTAATGGAGAACAAGCAAGATGGGTCATAGAAGATGTTCAATGTAACCCTCCTGATGGCGAAGCGAGTATAACAGTAATCGTTGATGGTATAGAATATCAACGTGAGATAGTAATATTTGATAACACTCCTCCACAAGTACTAATTACTCATCCAACTCCAGGTGTGTATTTTCTCAATAAGTTTATCTTTCCATCTACTTCGATATACCTATTATTTGCAGTCTCTGTGGAGGGCGAGATCAAAGAAAACATGGGTGTATCCAGTGTAGAAATAAGAGTCGATGGTTCCTTAAACGAAGTTTTACATCCTACCCATAGTTATTTTAAATGGGTTCATCATGGTTCACTTATTGGTTACCATGTTGTAAAAATAAAGGTT
>CAZCPZ010000059.1:0-7826 GCA_964499875.1 uncultured Thermoplasmatales archaeon
ATTTTAAGGGAGCATGGATGGTTTCACTGAGACATCAACTTAAAGAACCACCGGATTCAACCCAGTCTACGAGGAGACAATAAATCCCCTAAGAGAAACTTTAGACTTGTAAAAAACTAATTTCATGTACTAGAACAGGTTGCAGAAATAAAAGAAAAAGGTTTAGAGAAACAGACTCATTGTCCAAGGATCAAAGCCCTGAAAAAACCGTAAAATTTTGGCTGATTTTCCTCCTGTTACACTGTTTGAGTCCTGCTAGGCCCACTTTTTTTCTATACACTCCTCCCTTGTTTTTAAGTCACTTCTGTAATTCTAACACATCAACTATAAATAAGTTAAGACAACAAGTTTTTGATTAGGTGGGAAATGAGAGGGGTCTCAACGCTATTAGCATCTATATGCCTTACTCTCCTAGTAGCTGTGTTTCTCCCGCAGTCCTCCAACGCAAAAGTTATACACGTTAACTCCTTAGGTGGTGGAGACTACACTAGTATACAAGATGCTATTGATGCAGCGAATAATAGTGATACTATATACGTCCATAGCGGTATGTATGAGGAGAACATCATTATCAACAAATCCATTATTCTCCAAGGTGAAGGTAGTGATTCAACAGAGATCCATGGATCTAATAGTCACACTGTGAAGATCCTCGCTTCCAATGTTTCTATACGGGGTTTCACAGTTGAAAATACCGGTGTCAGCAGTAGTTTCAGCGGGGTATTCCTCAGCAGTGTATCTAATTGTTATATAAAGGAGATGGTGGTTAGAGAAGCAGGGAACGGGGTGTACCTTGTTAACTCTAACAGTAATATTCTAATGGGTAACTATATTTATTCTAGTAACATTGGAATCTATCTCTCAAACTCGGATGGAAATATAATCCAAGAAAATGATATAAAAAACAATAATGCTTATGGAATCTATATTACCTCTACATCCAATGGAAATACATTACACTTGAATGATTTCTCTGATAACAACCTTGGAAACGCTTATGATCTCGGAGATAATAGTTGGAGTTACCAATCACAGGGTAACTATTGGTCTGACTATAATGGTTATGATAAAAACAGAGATGGTATCGGTGATACCCCCTACTTCATTGATGATGATAGCATTGATTACTATCCACTAGGATACTTCTTATCATATAATGAGCAACCTGTAGCTTACATTGACTCTATTACTCCTAATCCTGCAGTAGAAGGAGTTACAGTAGAGTTTAATGGACATGGAGTAGATGATGGGTTCATACTTGAATGGGAGTGGTATTCCTCTATAGATGGTTTACTTAGCACTTCAGAGGATTTCTTAACATCTACCCTCTCCACTGGTACACACACTATAACTTTTAGGGTTAGAGATGATCAAGGTCAATGGTCAGAGTATGCAGAGGAAACACTAGTGGTTCAACCAGAGAAACCAGTTACCAAGAATCAACAACCCATTGCAGAGATTGTCACAGTTTCTCCACGAGAAGCACCCATTGGTAGTAGCGTATACTTCCATGGTTATGGTTTAGATGATGATGGCTACATTGTAGCATATAGTTGGCGTTCAAGTATAGATGGAGTTATAAGTACCTCTCCAACTTTCTCTACATCCAACTTATCTCTAGGGTACCACATAATCTATTTTAAAGTTAAGGATAACGAGGGGAGTTGGTCGAAGGAGGATATCATAGATGTTAGGATCACTGATTCAAAACCCCAGGGTGCTTCCCCTACTCCAAATACAGGTGGACCCTATACAGGGGTTGTGAATGAAACCATTATCTTCAATGCATCTGAAAGCTTTGATCCAAATGAGACTCCTCTTGTTTCCTACCAATGGGATTTCGGTGATGGAGGAGTAGCAACTGGGAAAGTTGTTACTCACATCTATACCACTCCAGGGAATTACACTGTTAGATTAACTGTTAGGAATCAAGAAGGTTTAGAAGCTTCAGCTGTTACATATGTAGTTGTTACTCCTTCATATTCCTCTAATTCCGATGAGAATAGCTCTTCTCCTCCACCTATACATAGTTTGAAAGATCTCCCCGGTTTTGAGGTATCTTTGTCACTACTCTTTATATTTCTATTATTTAAACGGTGGAGATTGTAACCCTTGATAAGAAGAAATTAATGGAAATATTTTTATATTATAAAAACAGAAATTATATATGATGATGGGAATAAAAATTGTTGAATATTGGCAGAGGGGGCCTAAATGTTTATGAGGATTATTACTCTTAAGGATATGACTAAGGCTATTGAGAATAAGATTGGTTTGGATAGGAGGCAAGCTGAGAAACTTGCGGGGTTTATAATGGATGTTTTTGGATATGAATCAAGAATCATTGATAATGTGTTAAACCCTGAGGAGCGACAAATATTCTATATGCTTCAAGCAGAGGGTTTCCTAACAGCTGGTAGAGAGCAGACAAGGCTTCATGATGGAAGAGAATGGTTAACCTACTACTGGGAGATGGAGGAGGAGAATATTATTCGATATGCTTATAATCCACCGTCAAAGAAGGGTGACTCTAAAACTATTTCAACTACACCTTCTCCTCAAACCATATATGATTCCTTGTCAGATGAGATTTGGAGGATGCGTAAAAGTATTCCTGGTAGAGGTTACCCCGTGTAAAATATTAATTCGGTTAATAAAATCCTAAACAGGGGTATCCTCAGAGTTATCCTCCATAGTATATCCATCATCTTTGACCTCGGGCATTTAACTGATACAAAATCGTTGCCCATTAAACCGGCGTTATCATAAGCTCTAACTTCTATGTCATATTGTTGTCCTCTCTCCGCTGTAAATACCCAAGTATATACTGGTTTCTCTCCTTCAAATACAGCTGCTTTTCCACCATTAAACCATATCTCTACTCTATCTACTCCAGAGGTTTCTTCATCCACTGTTGCTTTAACAGTTACCTCTCCAGGTGATACTTTACCCCATTCTGGTGAATGTATCGTAACCCTAGGCTTGGTTTTATCAATCTTGATACCAGATATCATGTTATGTGGTTTCTCCTCGTTACCAGATGCATCTATTGACCAGTATTCAATGCTATGGTTACCTCCATCTTCTGTTATCCTAGGTTTATTATATGGTTCATAAATTTGTTGTGGTCCCTCATCTATACAATAGTATGTAGTGATTTCCTCTGGTGGTGATACATCATCATGTGCTTCTAAAGTAAATTCCACTGGAACTGTATACCAACCGTTTTCTCCATCAGGCTCAGGTGGATTCATCTCACATAGTGTCCAAGGTGGCTCTAAATCGTTACCAATCCAAGTTATACTCCACTTATCAAGTATTGGTGTATCAACTGGTGTAATCCTAGTTAATGTTGCTCTCAACCTGATGGGTTGCTCTGGTAGAAATGATATATCCTCCCCTGGGTCTACTCCACCTAGGATTACATGTATTCCATCTTCATCCATTATATCAAATCTTATGGAACCAGTTGGTGTATAATAGGTTGCATTGAATTCATACCACTCTATGAACCCTTCACCTGGTTCTATAATCTTTGACATTACAACTGTTTTAGTTACAAGTTTCTTCTCTAAACCAATAGAGTAGCTTACATAAGGTGAACCAGTGGATCTGTAGATGTGCCACACGCTACCGAATGTATCCGCGTATTCACTCGCCTCATCTCTCTCATCCTCCCAAACAGCGAATATTCTACCTTCTCCAGTTGCAAGGCTACTCCAGTCAGCGTTGAGAGAGGAACCATCTGAGAGCATATGTGGTTTCGTCTGTATCCTCCCATCAGATGATACTAGAGTTCCCCATATGTTGTTTCCATCATCATATGATACAAAAAACATTGTATTTAGGTATGGTACAACATTGGACATTATATACTCTACTCCCGGTTGGATTATGAAGCAATCCTCTATAACATTTCCATATCTATCTATAATCTTACCCCATATGTTTCCACGCCATCTACCTTCACTGAGATCAGCATCATTCCATGTTATACAGTATTTATTAGTAGCTGGACTGAAGGATACAGTGGGGAATATGTTATCTCTATCCTCTGTTCCCTCTACTATTGTTATTGTTGAACCAACCTTGTTTCCAGAGGAATCTATTCTCTGTGCTCTTAAACTAAAAGGTCCATTAGATGGGTGGTACCCATCCTCATATACTACTAGGAAGTAACCTTGGTTATCAGAGCAAACCCATGGTTGATCTTGACAGTTAGGTTCAATAGTTATGGGGAATTCATCTGTCACTGGGTTGCCTGATTCATCAAGGATTCTACCATATATATCATAGTTTTCTGTTCCTCTTCTTGCATCCTCCCATACAACCAGGAATCTATGGCTACATCTATCATACGCGACACAGGGGTCACATTGAAGGGAAGGCGCATCACATACTATGAATCTCTCTGTTACTTCTCCATTTGGTGTTACAAAGGCCGCTTTTATATCCGCTTCGAATCTAAGTGCAATATCTCCAGAGGGGTTCTCTTCCCATACTACAAGGAATTTATTTTCTCCAAATGCAATAGATGGATTCTCTGAGTGACGTGTTGTATCATTAGAGTCGACTGTGGAGATATATATATCTATATTACCTGTTGGATAAGGGCCTTCACCATCAACATTATATGTTCTACCATGTATCTGACTGGATAGTATCCTCTCCATGTTTCTTGGTTGATCCTCCGGGCCTACTCGTTCTTCCCATGCAACTAGGAATCTACCATTACCATACTCTACATCTGGATCCCAAGCTCCCTCTAAATAGTTTTTATAGGAGATCATCATATCTGGATCTGTTCTATCATCCCAAGTGAATATTAGATCAAAGTTGCTGTTATCCTCGGCATTAGGATTCCCATAGAACATGTATATCTTTGTTTCTCCAGGTGGAACCTCTGGTATTCTAACAACTGCTGATGCTTCCTCTCCAGGTATTCTTTCTCCTATCCAATATGGTAGATCATTTCCATCATAATCCCTGAATCTTAGGTCACTGAAGTCGTTCTTCATATCCTCATCGTATGGTATGGTTAGATCCATAACGTAGTCATATAGTGTTTCGTCTCCATTATTCTCAACCGTTATTTCTCTCATCCTGGTCCACTCGCTACTCCTCCAGCATTTATAGGTGTTTTTCATTGCAACAAAACCAGCGGTTCTATTAATAGTATAATTGTAGGATTTCTCTATATCTATCCTACTCTCATCTAAGAAGTCATCCTCCCATTTAATTGGTGAACCAGTATTTCCATATACCAATGTGAGAGAAGATAGTAATAGCGCTATAATCAATGTTATTACTATCTTTCTCCTCATATTTTATTTCACCTCATACCATTTATACTTCCATAGTAACCATATATCCCATTCCCCAGGGAATGGTTTATCTCCAAGTATCCATATCCTTGGTATATGTCCATCTTCTGTATCCCACATGATTGTTCTCTTTATATCTAGGAAGCCTGTTGCGTTGATTCTTATCCCATATTCGTATACCCCTTCCATCTTTGGTCCATATCCAACTTCGAAATGTAAGCTATCTCCTATAGGTTTCCTTGTATATACCGTGAAATAACCTGTTTCTCCCCATTTCCATTCTAATTTAAGATAACTATCCTCATTTAAAGATATATCTCCATAGATTTTAAAATTCTCGTTGCTTATATTAGCGAATGTAACCTCAACGGGTTTATTTATCCATAACTCTATGCTTCCAGAGTCTCCCAGGATCCATGAACCCGTGAATGAGACATCTAAACCTTTGAAATTGATTGATACCCTTAGATTAACTAGTTTGGTTACTCTCCCTCCCCATAGTATGTTTCTTAATCCATGAGATGTATCAAAAGAGAGCCAGAAATCATCTGTAGCTAATCCTTCTAAACCCATGGTTAATACTTCTCTATTCTCCTCTGTATCCATTAGTGTCAATGTTAATCCAAATAGAATATTGTTATCTGTATCTAATCCCAGTGTTACTCTTGTGTCACCATTAGCTGGTAGGTCAAAGAATGCTTCTCCTCCACCATTATTTAGTGTTAATGTCGCTGTTAGAGACCATTTACCATAGTTTATTGGTATTCTAAGAGTTGTTTCTCTACCTGAGTATTTTGTAGCTCTAATGAATCCTCTCATCTGTGGTATATCAAGTAATCCTTCAACTCTAAGTTTCTTTGGGAAGTTTTTGATCTCTAAAACCGGGTTCTCTTCTCCATGAAGTGTTAATGCTGCTCTTGATATATCACTACTCATATCTAGGTCTATCAATCCATCTACTAGTTTATCTACTATGGATAAACCCCATTCTACTCTCATACGTTTGGGTAGATCAGTGAGTTCAACAGCTACTAAGTTTCCTTCCTCCATAGAGTCCATGATATAGGTTACATCATATGTTTCATCACTTTCGTATAGGAATGATTTCTCCCCTAGCAACGTTAAGTCAAAACTCATATAGGAGGGTAGGGGATCTAGGATAAAATGATGAGTAATATCAGAGTATTTACCACCGATTGCTTGGAAGGAAACATCTGTCTTCTCTCCACTCCCTATACCGAAGCTATAGCTTATCTTACCCTCACCGGGTATAGAGGTGATTTGTAGTTCTGCAGCTGGGTTGAAGGATACCATGAATTTCCTATAAAACGCTTCATTTCCATAGGAGTCTGTGGTTAGATATGTTGCAGTATATTTTAAACTGAATTTATGATCTATTAGTGGAGATACTATGAGACGGAAAACCATTGGATCCCATATACTGTTTTTACCAAAGAAAAACCTACTCTCAATGAGATGTGGACCCTCCTCTCCTTCTGGTGAATGGAAACCTATTTTTAGATGAAAGATTGATTCATCTCCCTCTATAAGTGGTTTATGATATAAACTCCATATAAATCTTAGTAGCTTATTTGGTAATATGCTCTTAACAGGTATTGGATATGAACTTGATTTAAGGAGTTTAAATGGGAAACGTATTTCGATTGATACCTCATATTCCTCTTCTGTGTATGAACCGGTATCCACTTTAAAACGAGTTTGTATTACATCAATACCTTCCCCTCTCACATATATCTTTGTTCTAGTAAATTGTAAACCAATTTCTGTATCATTATTTTTCTCCGTCGAGAAGAGGTAGTACTTCCATCCTCCTCCATTCAACATTAAACAAAATGTTTCTAAATCGATATCTAACTTAGTTTCTCTAGTTACTCCATCATAGTTGATAACAATCCATACACCAAAGTCATCTCTCTCAGGTAGACTTGAAGAAACAGGGTTGCTTGATGGTTTAACATTTAAGTTTTCTTCTTGTTTCTTATCTAAAGATATTATCTCATTATGCGACTTAGCAACTACAGTAGCTTGAGAAAAGTTAACTAATAGCAATATAATTATGACCCCCGATACTCCCACCAACTTCAATTCCTTCTCCTCCTCTCAACTCTATAAATAAATTTTGTTCCTCCCTCTATTTAGAACTTTTGTATTTAATATCGTCGATGAACGAAACATTTTTCCACTAAGTATCCAGATTAGAAGAAAAATTCTAGGATAGCATATGAGAACTTACAATTACCATTTTCTCATCATGAATGGCAATTAGGATGGCTTGACAGCGTACCTGGAACGATTTGACCTTTAACGGTAGAGCTTACCCTGAAGTCCAGAGGACAACAGGGCTCTCCACCTGGGCCAAATGTTCCAGCCCTCACAGGGAGGGTAATCTTCCCATGGGCTCGCGCACCATGGTACAGAAGAGTACGCAGGTGGGCTTAACTGCCGGGTTCGGGATGAGACCGGGTGTTTCCCCACCGCTAT
>CAZCPZ010000060.1:0-789 GCA_964499875.1 uncultured Thermoplasmatales archaeon
AGCTCTATGGATTGTATTGATAACTACCCCATTAAAAACAAAGGATTCACTAAGACATAGCTAGGAGAGTTAAGACAGAACCATCAAAGAACCACTAATCTCCTCTCCCTCTTCTTTATATGGTTATGTAGGTAATGATGCAGGCATAAGTTATTTAAAAATACGTTTGTTTCAGGAGAATTAAAGAAACTCACTAGGGTAGGGGATTGGTGGAAAAGTATGGAAGGAAGGATAAAAACTAATGTTAAACTAGATTACATCCAAGATTTTGAGATGATGTTTGAGAGAATGAAGCTACATAGACCTAGAGAAGCAGCTGTATATTATGTAATACTAGTAGTTGATGCACCAAAAGAATTCTCGGATTTCCTAAAGATAGCAGAGGAATTAGCTAATATAACTAGGAGACCCCTAGAAACCGGTAGAAACTGTTTGTTTAAGAACGGTTTAATAGCTAAGGTTTTATTCTCAAATTCTACAGCTACTTTTGGTAGAGAAAGCTATCTACCAGCTCACCCACAAGCTATATGGGAGAATATAAAGGAGGATCTTAGAAAATACGTGGCACCTGAAACATTCTTAGCTATAGAGAATCATCTACATATCTATAATGATTATTACCAGCAAAACTTTGAGAGGTACGGTATAAAACTTAAGAGAAATGGAAATGTAACCCTAGAGTATAATGGTAAATGGATAATGTATAATGTGCTACATAATAGTCTACAGAAGAGTAACCAATTAAAGTTTCAGATAAGTGGAGACAGAATCTTCAAAGAACCATTCCTA
>CAZCPZ010000060.1:799-7775 GCA_964499875.1 uncultured Thermoplasmatales archaeon
CCTATTTTAGGAAACGACTCGAGTTGGATAATAAAATTCAGATTCTAGTGGATTCAGAGGTTGATGCAAAACTATTAGAAGAGTTAAAGAAACTATATGGAGAAAAATTTGAGTTAAGAGCATTCCCAGATGGAGCAGTTGGAACACTTAGAAACTATGTATTTGGAAGAGAATTTGCAATAAATGGTATAAAGATCCTACAAGACGATGAAGAACCATCTTATGTTGGAACTGCTTATGTAGATATTGAGGATGTAGAGGAGATAAATAATAAGTTTAACGCTCTCTGGAATCTCGCTAAACCACTTATCTAATTACACGAAACGGACTGTCTCCATATTCTTAGGTGCAACAGTGTTAATATTGAATCTTCGATGCACTGATGAGGAGAGATCTAAACATTTTGATTCCTCACCATGTAGAAAAACAATTCTCTCAGGGCGGGGAGATAGATTACTTATATAATTCATGAGCTGTCTTCTATCACTGTGACCTGAGAAACCATCAACTGTCTCAACTTGCATCTTTATCTTAACAGTTGTCATGTTACCACCGCCTCCAATAGAAACCTCTCTCCAACCCTTCTGTATCCTTCTACCAAGGCTACCTTCGGCTTGATAACCAACGAATATCAACATGTTATTCTCATCTCTAGCCCAAGATTTGAAGTACTCCATAACTGGTCCACCTATCATCATACCGCTTGTAGCTAGAACAATACATGGATCGGGATCATCTATTATCCTCTGTCTCATATCAACCCCATCTACTCTTATAAAAATCTCCGAGAGCAATGGATTTTTACCTTTTTGAAAAGTTTGTGTTCTAAGTTTATTATTTAGATACTCTGGGTATGCAGTATGTATAGCTGTTGCCTCCCATATCATACCGTCAAGGTATACTGGTACCTCGGGTATCTCTTTATTCCTCATTAACTCCTCTATAACAATCATAACTTCTTGGCTTCTACCAACAGAGAATACTGGTATCAGGATTTTCCCCTTTTTACGTAGACATCTATCAATTAGCTCCCTTACATGCTGAGTAGCTTCTTTTCTACTTGGTTGAATATCTTCTTTACCACCATAAGTGGATTCTATGAAAACAGCTTCAAGTCTTGGGAAATGGTTAACCGCAGGGTTGAAAAGCCATGTTTTCTCATATTTTAGATCACCTGTGAAAGCAATATTATAGAGACCTTCCCCTATATGGAAATGCGCTATAGCAGAACCAAGTATATGACCGGCATTATGAAAAGTAAGGCGAACATCTGGTGTGATATCTGTTGTATCACCATAGTTTATAGCTATACAATGTTTTATAGCTTCTCTAACATCCTCAGCGGAATAGGGAACAGTTCTTGCATCAGCTACAGCGACTTTTAAGTAATCCATCTGTAATAAGGTACTAAGATCTCTAGTTGGTGGAGTACAATACAGGGGTCCACGGTAACCATATTTATATAGAAGGGGAACTAAACCAGAGTGATCTAGATGCGCATGTGTTAACACAACAGCATCTATCTTCTCTAATGGTAAAACCTCTGGGAGATGAAGATAAGGTATTCCATTATTTTCACTGGATACATCTATACCGCAATCAATGAGGATTTTACTATCCTGAGTGTGAAGCAGACTACATGATCTACCAACTTGCCTGTATCCTCCAAGAGCTATAACTCTAACGAATTTCTCTCCCTCTGAAACACCTCTATGAAGTCTTCGGCCTACTTTCCTTAGGAAATCTTTTCTCTCATCACTGGTCATCCTTAGAAATGTTCGTATCTCTTGAACTGTTTTCGATTGAAGTGGAGGAGTACGAATTATCTTTGGAGACCAGTTTATGTTTCTACGAATCTCATTAAGGTATTTACCCTGCTTCCCGATAGCAACACCAGGTTTCATTACCTCAATGGTTACTTCTCCAACATCTGGTTGAAAATATATATTAGTTATACCAGCATCCTCCGGTATAATCCTTCTAATTTCTTTTTCTGCTGTTTCCTCATCTGTTATAACAGAGGGATCAGGTCGAACAACTATACGTTTCTGAAGCATCTTCGCTAACTGTTTAACAAGGTTTTCTTTCTCTGCGAATCTATCTGGGTGTTTAGTGTATAAAACAACTAGTGCTCCCTCGAATTCTATATCCGATACATCGATACTTGGTGGTATAACTGATCGAATCTTGGCTCTTATTTCTCTTAAAACATCTTCAACTGGCATAGAACTTCACTGTCTATTATTCTTATTACTCTAAACTGTTTCATATCTACCTGCATTAAATTCTAGATAATCTTATTATGAGATCTATATGGATCCAACTCTATATTTCTCCATTTTCTCTTTAATCTCCTCCTCTGAAATCTCTTGGTACCCTTTGTCTCTTGTAATAACCGCAACATCTATGATTCCTCCAGAGGCAGAGTCTCTTTTCTCTGCTGCAACAATTGCTCTCACTGCTAAATCAACCCCTTCCTCAACAGTTAAATCTTCTCTGAAGTGATCTTCTAATACGCCAAATACGTATGGTGAACCTGAACCTGCAGAGGTATATTTATCTGGAATAGCTCCACCCGCAGCATCTAAAGAGTATACATGGTTACCTAAACGGTCGCATCCTCCTAGTATTAGCTGAACATAGTAAGGCATGAACCTCCTCTGATTTAATATATTAGCCATTAGAGTAGCAGCACTTTTCACAGGCATTGGAACCTCTCTCTTTAATCTATATAGATTAGCCTCTGCTTTTAGATACCGAGCCAACGTCTGCAGGTCACCTACTAGACCAGCTGTTGCCATAGCAAGGTGTTTATCTATCTTATAGAGTTTTTTTGTAGCTTTATGAGCAATAAGTGTACCCATAGTTGCTCTTCTCTCACTGGCAATAACAACGCCGTCTTTACACACTATACCTAACGTCGTAGTTCCTGTTTTTTTCACATCCTCCATCATGTTTATCTCCTCAAAAATTAGGGGGAACAGGGGAGAATCACAATAGTTTTATATATAATTTGCGCAAATTCGAGGAATGAACTTTGACGAAAAATGTACCATATACTTAAATATCCGTGAATTATACATTAAGAATACCTATGAAAACACTTATTCTCAATGTAGATAGAGACAATGATTTTGGGAGGAAGGCAGGTGTAGAAAGCCCTATATTAGGTTTAGAGAAAAACTTAATAGCAGCTCAGAAACTAGGAGAAACAGATCCAGAAGACTCAGATCTAAACGCTATATTCTCAGCTATATCATTATATAAAAGGTTAAAAACAGAGGGGAGAGAGGTTGAAATAGCTACAATTTGTGGAGACATAAATGTTGGAGTTAAATCAGATGAGGTACTATCAAAACAATTGGAGGAGGTTATAGTAGCAACGGGAGTAGAGGATGTAATACTGGTAACAGATGGAGCAGAGGATGAGTATATACTACCGATTATACAATCCAGAATAAAGATAACATCTATATATAGAGTGTCAGTAAAACAAAGTAGGCATCTAGAAGACACATACTATAGAGTTCTAAAAATCTTAGAGGATGAGAAGATTCAGAAACAGTTTGTCCTACCAGTTGCATTAGTATTAATAGTGTGGGCATTCTTTGTATTAATTGGAATGGGATCAAGTGGTTTTGGAGCAATACTAATGACACTAGGTGTATACCTAGTAATTAGGGTTTTTAGATGGGAGAAAACCATCTACGCTATAATACATGAGATAAAATCGGGTTTCCTGACAGGTAAACTATCATTATACACTGGTATCGTAGCTGCGGTTATAATAATAGCCAACATATTCCTAGCTTATAGTAATGTAGAATCTCAACCCGATTACAGCTTCCTATCCATACTAAGGTTTCTTCAGGATATGACTTGGGGAATAGTAGTAGCAGGTTTACTAATAGTGTTTGGTAGAATTGTGGATATATATGTTAAAGATAAGAGAGCACCCTGGAATTATTGGATTATACCATTCTCATTATTTGCGTTTGGTTTCATTTCAACAGCGATATTTGGTTCGTTATACAGAGCTTTCCTGAACTGGCCTGATAGATTCGAGATTCAACCATTCTTTAACTTCTCCTTCATTGGTAACATCACAACTGGTATAATGATAATGATTGTAGGAGCTGTCACCCATCATTATATAAAAGAAATATATCAAGCAGAGAAAAAAGAGTTGGAGATAGAACAACAAATACTATGAGATGAAACAATATGCTATACTCTCAGTGGGAAGACATTTACTATAAAATTGTAGATGATTTAAAACTAGATATAAAGTTAGATGAAAAAGCAGCTGAGGTTCTCCAATACCTCCTCTATAGTAGAAGTCTAGTTCCACCATCTGAGATAAAAGAATTAATAGAGGGTAGAGAGGTGGTGATTTTTGGAGCAGGGGAGTCTCTATTGAATAGTATAAGGAATAATAAGTCAATTATATCAAGATCAGTTAAGATAACAGCAGACGGAGCTACTACAGCATTACTTGAGAACAACATGGAACCTGACATTATAGTATCGGATCTCGATGGGAGAGTGTTAGATCAAATCTATGCTAATAACAATGGTAGTATAATGATCGTACATGCACATGGAGATAATATAGATAAATTATACACATATGTACCTCTATTCAAAGGAGATGTTTTTGGTACCATACAGGTTAACCCAGATAATTTTTCTCTACTCCACAACTATGGTGGGTTCACAGACGGTGATCGAGCGGTTTTCCTAGCGGATCATTTTAAAGCTAAAAAGATATATCTACTAGGGTTTGATCCTCCTTATAAAATTGGTAGATATTCTTTTACTGATAAGAAGAATATAGAGTTGAAGAGGAAGAAACTAGAATGGTGTTATTATCTAATAAACCAGTTAGATAATGACTCCATTAGATTTATTAGATAGAAGAAAAACCTGAGGAACCAAATCTTTTATAGAAACAAGAAAAAACCTCTCAATTTTCTAAAACTTTTAATCTCAAATATTTAATGTGTTTTATTTTTCAAATTTTAACAGAAACTATAAAATATATATTCCTTGATTATCCCTGCTGTATCTAAAGATCAGGAATGGAGTGAAAAATAAAATGGCAAAAAGTAGTAAAAGGAAACTACAGAAAGATGAACAGAAAATCCTAATGATCCTAGAGAGGAGCGCTAATGAGAGCATAGGAGGTATAGCTAAGAAATGTGGTTTCTCTAGACAGAAAGCGTGGAGGATAATCAAGCAACTAGAGGAGAATAATACTATATGGGGATACCATGCATGTGTAGATAACGAGAAGTTGAACAGGAAAAGATATATCCTATTATTTAAACTTCGACATCTCCCTATAGATAATGAGATGGAGAAGATTATACTCAATGGGGAATTAGATAAACTAGCTGAGAAACATGATATAGTAATAGAGGATAACTTATGGTTACATGGAGCATATGATGGAATGATATCATTCTACGCAGAGGATTTAAGAAAAGCTAAACAATTCCATGAATTAGTTACAAGGGTTTATCAGGATAATATAGTAGAATCACAGCTCCTAGAGAATATGATCACTATTAGAAAAAATGGTTTTGTAAACCCTAGGATCCATAAAACAGGGAGTTTACTCTCCATATGAAGAAGTGGAGGGAAGAGGGTTTAAAAATGAAAGGGGGCAAACCTTCATCTAATCCAAGTAAAACCTTCCCTCCTAGACCCCTGGATATCATACCTATTATATAAACTTTACAAGTAGAACCCCATTTTAATCAAACTCAGTTTAAATGATCAACATAGAGAATTAGAAGAGAATATGCCCGCATCGGGATTTGAACCCGAGTAGAAGCCTCCGCAGGGCTTCAGGATATCCAAGCTACCTCATGCGGGCTTATTTTATCACATCTACCATCGCTACCCTCTCTAAAATGAGATCCTTATATTTATGTTTCGGGACTGTTTTTATTTCTTCTTCTTTTAAACCAAATCTGTAGAGGGTTTCCACATCTCCACTAAGTATACTATTATCTAAATGTAAACCAAGGTTGGATATTACTGTCTCTACTTCATCTCTTAATATCTTCCTCTTCATTGATATTATCACCAAAACTACTCCTCTACTCCTCTCTTTAACACCTATCTTCGGTATAGCGTATTTAAGTTGCCTTTCACCAGATGCGTATAATAAGATCTCCATGTTTAAGGAATTCGCAGTGTTTCTATTCTCCTCCATGGCTCTAATAGCGTGGAGAACAGCTGAGAGTATGTGATCTCTACCATAAACTAGTTCAGCATCAAACACTTGTATGATCACCCCGTTTTTATCTTCTAACTCTTTAATATTTTCTAGGAATCTATCGATGTCTTTAATCAACCCAGTAGCCCCTACAACATGTATATCCATAACGCAGCAACCTCTTTTATATAAACTCCTGTAGATCCCTTTTAGATTCTTCTATCTCACCTATTTGCTCCTTTATACTCCGCGCTATCTTCTCACCTATAGTTGGGATTGATGCTAATCTATGGATTGGGACACCTCGTAGATCATTAATGGTTTTAAATCCCTCGTTAAATAAAACCCTTGCTCGTACTCTACCTATTCCTTTGAGTGATATTAGGTTAAGCAACTCCTTTCTACATCCATATCTAACCCTCATAACTAGGTCATTTAAACTGGATACAAGATTGAAATTGTACATCCTTGCGAACTCTCTTGCTGCATGAAGTATCCATTCCGCTGTCTCCATGATTCCATGGATATCACCGGGTCCTACTCCATACTTGTTTATTAATTCCTCCTCGGTTTTCTCCTCAATCCAATCGAGTATCATAAAAGCTGTTTTTAAGTCACTTAAAAACCATTCATAATCCTCCTCCCATGGTTCAGGTATCCTTAATAAAAGTTTATCTCTCCATTCCTCAAGCTTATCCTCCACCCAGTTATCCTTGTGTCTAAGATAGATAGATCGTACATCAGGAGTTG
>CAZCPZ010000061.1:0-7765 GCA_964499875.1 uncultured Thermoplasmatales archaeon
TCAATTTTGAGATAATCCATTACTTCCTCTACCCCTCTTTTTCAAGAGCCGAAAATATTTTGCTTGAGCCTTCATGATCCTCAAGCAAAAATCATCTAATTTATGTTTCACATTCCGAAGTACTGAAGTTTTTGGAAATATTTAATTATAGGTTTTTCCCTCCATAACTCCCGTCATGGATTTCTCTATTAAGAAACCTAGTCACTGGGGCGTATTCTTCCTCCTCATTGTCTCTTTTCTAGTATTTATTGGTTTTCCTATTCTATCATTTATAGGTGGAGTATCCTCCCCTAATGGAAATAATGGATATAGACTAAATGAGTTAATTCTACTGGTGATTCAGCTTCTACTAGTTTTCTTCTTCTTCATAGCTGTACCTATACTATGGTATAGAGTGGTTAATGGTTTCTCAACTCATCAATTAGCTTCCTCTATTGGTTTAAGAAGAGAGGGTTTAGATTTAGCGTTGATTTGGGGTATCATAACGGCTATAGTAGCCTTCACAGTTGTCTTATCTACTAGTTTAATACTGAATATTCTAGGAGTTGACATATCAAAGGCCAGTAATATAGAGGAGTTGAAACAATTCTTCTCAACATCTACTCTAATTGTACTTATATTGATTCAACCTGCTGCAGAAGAATTCTTCTTTAGAGGATTCCTATTAGATAAGTTATCATCCCTATTTGGTATTCCAGCTTCGATAATTATCTCCTCGATACTATTTGGTTTAGCACATCTATCATATGGTAACGTTTATCCTGCTACAATGACTACTCTGGTAGGAATAGTATTAGCAGCATCAGTTATTAGAACTAAGAATCTATACACATCTATAACTGCACATATACTGTTTAATCTAATTAGTTTCCTCCTCTACATATTTGCAGAGCTGTTTAGAGTAGAAGCATTAATACTATGGTGAGTATTTATGATTGAGAAAGGTGGGGTGAGATAGAGTATGGGTAAGCAAAGAACCTTTGTTATGATTAAACCAGATGGAGTACAACGTGGACTAGTAGGTGAAATTATCTCAAGGTTTGAGAAGAGAGGTATAAAAATAGTTGGTATGAAATTCATGTTGGTTCCAAGGGAACTCGCAGAGAAACACTATGCTATACATAAGGGTAAACCTTTTTTTGAATCAACAGTTAGATACATCACTTCCTCACCTGTTGTAGCCATGGTTTTAGAGGGAGAAAATGTTATTGAAATGGTTCGTAGGATGATGGGTAAAACTGACCCAATGGAAGCAGAGATGGGCACTATAAGAGGGGACTATGGTCAATTTATTGGTAGAAACCTTGTCCATGGTTCTGATAGCCTTGAGACAGCTGAATATGAGATCAATCTATGGTTTAAACCAGGGGAACTAGTTGAGTATAGGAGAATAGATGAGGATTGGCTTATCGGTGATTAAAATATCGTTGATTTTATAACGACCAATGAGATACCCTTCATCCGATGACTTTTGATAGGAAAACCCTTGTGATACCTGATAATACCGTATTCAACGAGGATAAAATTATAACCAATGGAGATGTAATCATAGGGGATCGATGCCTAGTAGAGTTTGGGATTAAAACAAATGGTAGAATATTTGTTGGAGAACACGTAATCATAGATGGAGATTTAGAGGCAACTAATGATATTAGAATAGATCTATTTAGTAGGATACGAGGAAATGTCAAAAGCGATGCAAACGTCTACCTAGGAGAGAAGGTTATAGTTGATGGTCGTCTCTCTGTTGGAGGAGATCTTGATGTAGGCGACAGTGTAGAGGTTAAAGAAGGATTCGAAGCAAAGGGATGGATAAATATAAGAAGCCCTATACCAATTGTGATGTATATATTTATATACTTGTTACAGTTGTTGAAGATGGGGCATAGCGAGGAGATAGAGAGGATTCTAAAGGAATTGGAGGATAGCGAGGGAGATACCATACCTATATCAGAGGTATTCCTATTTATACCGAACAACTCTATAATAGGTAGTCAAAAATCTAAAACAGATCATAGTCTAAGGATCGGTAGAAACTCTCGTATAATAGGAAATTTTGATGTTAAAGGTAAAATCTTTATTGGAGATGACTCAGTAATTCATGGGAGTTTAAAAGCTGGAGATGATATACTATGTGGTAAAAACGTTGATATAAAGGGTTCCTTGTTCTCCCATGGAGATATAAGGATTGATGAAGAAGTTATAGTAGGTGGGAGAGTGACAGGTAAACATATATATCTAGCGAAAACATCCTTGATACAAGGAACACTATTTGGAGAACAAGGTGTAACATTTATTGCTCCCTTCGACTACCAATCCGCAGAGGTTATGAGGAGATTTGAGGAAGAAATTGAAGTATTTGAGGAAAATAGGTGAGAAATTATATGAGTATGCAAATAGGACTCGTTGGTAAACCTAATGTTGGTAAATCCACCTTTTTTAATGCAGCTACAAGTGCACATGCTGCTATTGCAAACTATCCTTTCACCACCATTGAAGCTAACCGTGGAGTAATGTATATACGTAAACCATGTCCCTGTAGAGAGTTTAATATAAAATGTAACCCAAATAACTCTAGATGCGTAGATGGTACAAGATATGTACCAATTGATGCCATAGATGTAGCAGGTTTGGTTCCAGAGGCTTTTAAAGGAAGAGGACTTGGAAATAAATTCCTAGATGACCTAAGACAAGCAGATGCATTAGTACATATCGTTGACGCATCAGGTGGAACAGATTTTGATGGAAATCCTTGTGGAATAGGTAAACATAATCCAGTTGAAGACGTAGTTTTCCTTGAGAAAGAAATTGTTTACTGGATGAAAGGTATAATAAAGAAGAGCTGGGAGGCTATAGCTAGGAAATGCGAACTTGAAGGAAAAAACATTGAGAAACTTCTAGCTGAAAAACTAACGGGGCTTAGTGTAAGAGAAGAACACATACATAAAGCTTTAAGAGAAACTGGTTTACAAGTAGAGAGACCATCTAAATGGAGTGATGAAGACCTCTTCAAACTCTCCTCTGTGATAAGGAGAATTAGTAAACCAATGCTTATAGCGTATAACAAAGTGGATATAGCTCCAGATGAATTAATGGATAAGATGAAAGAGATCAAAGAAATGGGGTATAGAGTTATACCAACTAGTGCAGAAGCAGAGTTAGCGCTTACTCATGCAGCAGAGAAAGGACTTATAGAGTATACACCTGGTGATAATAGCTTCAATATACTGAGAGGAGAAGAACTCACAGAGAAACAACAGAGGGGGTTGGAATACATTAAGACGCATGTACTAGATAAGTATGGTTCAACTGGCGTACAGAGATGCATTGAGGAAGCAGTAGAGATGTTAGATCTAATAGTGGTTTACCCAGTAGAGGATGAAAACCATTTAACAGATAAACAAGGTAGAGTATTACCAGATGCATATTTGATGCCACGTGGAAGCACCGCTAGAGATTTAGCGTATAAAGTCCACACTGATCTAGGTGAACACTTCATTAGAGCAGTGGATGCTAGGACTCATAGGATAATAGGAGCAGATTATCAACTTAAAGACGGAGATGTCATAAGGATCATAGCTGATGCATAGGTATCTGCATAACTAGCTGCGAAATAGTTTTTTATAATAAAGAATGTTTAGCTTTTTCTAACTGGGATCACTCTAACCAAAGAATTTAGTTTTTAGGAGGAAAACAGAAGGTGCCAGGGAAAAGATTCTACCGCTCTCAGTCAACACTCGCTAAACTATTATACAAGAAAATCCCTCTAGAGGAGATACCCTTCAAAACAATGAAAGTCACTATCTATGCTCTACGGTGGATATTCCTACTGATATTTCTCTTCATAATAACAGGTATATTTGTATTATTCATCACAGGTGGGAAAAACTATCTACAAGCTATACTTGGTTATAGTATAACAGGTTTCTTCACTTTCTTCATGGGGTATTTCGGTTGGATACTAGCACAAGGGATAATTGAGATGATAACTGGTAAACAACCTAGGGATGATAAAACCTTCTCCTACTATTTCAGTAGTAGTCGACATAAGAGGTATAAATTCTAAAAGTAGAGTTATAAGGGGTGTAAGTATGATTATACTAGATAACCATCTTCACCTTAGAAGAGATGGTAGATTCATTGAAGCAGTAAAGGATTTCCAGAGAGCAGGTGGAACACATATAGTGTTATGTCAACTACCAATGACTAAACTAGTTGTGGAGACAAAAAGTTATAGGAAATGTTATGATGAAACCCTTAAAATTGCTGATGAAATCCGTGAGAAGACAGATATAATAGTATATGTAACAGTTGGACCTTACCCTGTTGACTACTTGAGATTAAAAGAGGTTTTTGGAAGAGAAGAAGCAGTAGAGATTATGAAGAAAGGTATGGATGAGGCAGCGAAACTATGCGAGGAGAAACTATGCATAGGTATAGGAGAGATTGGTAGACCCCATTTTATGGTTCCAAGAGAGGTAATAGAGGATTCTAACGATATACTACTATATGGTATGGGAAGAGCAAGAGAAATAGGTGTACCAGTGATCCTTCACACTGAACACACTACACCTGAACAATGCAGAGAATTAGTAGAGATGGGTAGAAAAGTAGGTTTACCTGCTAACAGGATCATTAAACACTATTCACCTCCATTGGTGAGAGAAGAAGAAAACTTTGGTATAATGCCATCTATACTAGCAAGTAGAGAAAACATATTAGAAGCAGTTAAGAAGGGTTTAAGGTTTATGATGGAAACAGATTACATTGATGATCCAAGGAGACCAGGAGCAGTACTGGGTCCGAAAACCGTTCCTAAGAGAACAAAGGAGCTACTAGAGGATGAGTTGTTAACAGAGGAGGAGGTAATGATTATACATAAAGATAACCCTGAGGAAACATATGGTATAGAGATAGAGGAATAAAAAGATGTTTCTACCCAATATATTTTAGATCCTCGGATTTCTCCACTGTCTGAGCAGCCTCAATATCTCTAAGTTGTTGAGCTATCTGCTCAATCTCCCTGGCTTTATCCTCCAAAGCTGTTAAATCTACCTCTAAGTTAGTTGCTCTCATAAGTACTTTTAGAACAGCTTTAGCACTCTTAGGATCAACTAGATACCCTGGTGTTTCACCCATGAAGCAGACTCCTTTAAAACCTCGGAGTTTACCTAAACCTAGTAGTAAACCACTTGCTCCTACGATTCCTCCACCTGGTTCATTTCTCCTAAATACTGCTCCATGTTTCTTCATAACTTTAACCAAGTCTCTATCTGTTGTTGCACATAGTACACTAGGTTCATCGACCTCATGCCCTAATCCGTATCCACCTAATGTAAAAATCTCTTTAACCCCTAGTTCTTCAGCTAAATCCAGTATCTTCTCCACTAACTCGTATTGACCATGGGAAGATAAACCTTGGTAATCCCCCGTTAATAATATGAGATCCCTCTGATTCTTCTTCTTTGCTTTCCAGTAGTAGAACTCGTTTTTAACTAACTCGATTGTTCCATCATAATTTATGAATACCTGCGGTGGGAAATCTTTACAGTATAACTCAGCGAATTTCTTTGCCTTAATATTATCTATTAGATGCTCCACCGCTAGTTTCCCAACATTACCTATACCTGGTAAACCCTCTATAAGTATTGGGTCTCTAAGCTTAGGTTTCCTACCAATCCATCTAATGGTTACATACTCCATTGTTATCATCCGCCTCTTCGTTGTTTCTTGAGTTTCCTCCTATATACACCATATTTATCTTCAGGTGAGAATCTAGGTGGATGAGGGTTTATAGTTTTCTCTCCACATCTAGGGCAGATAGCTTGAAGAGTATACTCTCTGCATCTATTACAGTAATGTAATAGCATCATTCTTCCATCTTCCGATGAAACGTTAAACTCCCCTTACCTGAGATTTCATTCTCTATTCTCTCAACGGCTTTCCTAAGTTCTTCCTCAGCTATCTTATAATCTGGTGCCTTCACAGATAAACTATGTTGACCTCCACCTATGTAATGAATCTTTATCTCTACATCCTCATACTCACTCTCCTCCCCCTTGAGAAGAGCATTTCTTATATGGTTTACACCATCTGGGAGAGGAGAAGCTATATTAACATAACCAGTTATCTCAACAAAAGGTATAGTTATATTCTCCTGTGCTAAGGTCTGGAATTCCTTCACCCATTCTCCAGTGAAACCTTCTTGCTCAAGTATACCTGGATCATAAGCTGTTTCCTCGAAAGCAGCGTATAGTGAACCAAATTTATCTATTAAAGCATCAGCGAATTCCTCATAGCATTCCTCGACTGTTTTACCAAGTCTACTAGCAAGCATCTCAAGTAGTTTCTCTGCTTTCTGATTATTCTTCCACTCTTTAATCTTCTCTCTCTTCTGATGCTCATTCACTCTCTTCAGAGATAAATCTATGTGACCCTTGGATTCATCGACATGTAGAACCTTACAAACAACTTTTTGACGTTCCTTGATGTGATTCCGTATACGTTTAACCCATCCACTAGCTATCTCAGCTATGTGTATGAAACCTTCTTTATTGGGATACTCATCTAAGGATACAAATGCTCCATAGTTTTGAACATTAACAACTGTACCTACAACAAATTCTCCTTCCTCAGGGTACTCTTTCCTCTTCATATTATATTAAACCCTCAAAGTTTTTTATTCAAGAATCTCTAGTATCTCAGCTTTGATCTCAGCTTTACCACCACGGGGGGTAGCTAGAGTACTACCACATATATGGCAGGATACCGGGGTAGTAGCCTTATCGAATATTACTTGCTCATTTTCACAATCCTTGCATCTAACTCTTATGAATCTACTCCTTGGTCTCTCTACCTCTACCATAGATCCTCGCCCTCTTTAAGTCGATTCTATTCTACTACGAATTTTTTAGCTCTCTTAGTTGATGGTTGATGACTCTTCTTACACTCACTACAAGTTAACTTCAAAGCTATTCTCCTACTGGTTTTCTCTCGCCCTTGTGGTTTCGGCCTTGGGAAACCACCGTATCCTCTCATAACTCTTCTGAATCTACGTTGCCCTTGTTTCAACTCACTGGCTTTCCTCTTCCTTACTTGATGAACCTCGTGTATAGTATGCTTCTTACACACTGGACAGTACGTCTTAATCTTACGAGGCATCTTCATATCTCAACAACCCTTGAGTTTATTTTGAGGGTTAAGAGTAATATAGAGGTTATATAAAAATGTGAGGTATATCAACGCTGTATCAACTGTGGTTTCTCTTTCATCCTCTGGTTACCATTTAGGAGTTCTTTTACGAATGTAGGTAACACGAAAGCTGCTATATGCATATCTGGGTGATAATACTTCAATGGGTGATTCCTTGTAAATTCCTCTGCTCTAACTCTATCAAAGTCTCTAACTGGATGTATAGATCCTTTAGAGCAGAAAGAGAAACTCCACATACCTGATGGATAAGTAGGTATGAATACTAAGTAGCAATACACATTATCTCTTCCAAATATCTCCTTGTAGCATTGATAGAGTTCTTGGAATACCGGTGGATTAAAAGTTGGTGACTCACTCTGTGTAACCATTATTCCATCTGGTTTAAGACATCTATATACATCTCTATAGAAATCTGGTTTAAATAAACCCTCCGCTGGTCCAACTGGATCCGTGGAATCAACTATAACAATATCGTATGTTTCATCTCTAAGTTGCTTCACATAATCTATACCATCCTGGATGTGAACATGAAGCTTCGGATGACCAAACGCCG
>CAZCPZ010000062.1:0-7760 GCA_964499875.1 uncultured Thermoplasmatales archaeon
TGAAAATCCAAAAGGAAGATAAACTAAGTCTAGATGCGATCATTTATGAGGAAAACAAAGTTTCTCATAATACTATCTCTTGTGACAATAACTGGTTGTATTCATGTAACCCCATTACCATATCCATTTGAGGATAAAAACATGTTTTTTGGATTAACAATACTTAAAGAAGATGTAGACTATGAGTTAGCGCATCAACTAAACATTACATGGGTCTCGATGCAACCAATAGTAATATGGTTTACATGTGAACCACAACCAGGTGTTTATAGATGGAGTAGTATAGATGAACAGATAAAGAAACTTCAGAGTATAGAATTAGATTGCACACCTGTTCTTATACCAATAAATGTCTTCGGTGAAAATAGAACACGTTTAATAGAGGAATTAGATGGAAGAGACATTCTAGCTTTTCTTCATTCACCGGAAGCAGCTGAATGGAAGCTATATCCTCATGGAGAAACACTTCAGATTTGGAAGAGATTCCTTAGAAAACTAGTGGAGAGATACGATGGAGATGGAATAAAAGATATGCCTGGTTTAAAATACCCTATTAGACACTGGCATTTCCTAGAAGAGTACCCTGAGGAATGGTTAGGAGAATCTGAAAACTATGTTGAATTACTAGAAGAGAGTTACTCTATAATAAAACAGGTTGATAAAAAAGCTAAGGTTATACTACTAGGATTAGCTTCAAACTATGCGAGATTCTTTGCATTCGTAGATGGATTCATCGAGGATGAAGACGCAGGAGTATGGAATGGAACAAAATATAGTAGAGGAGAGATACTTTCTAACCAAAGATTTCAAAGTGAAAAAGAGGGATATGAGTACATATTAAGAGAAGGGAAGAATTATTTTGATATTGTAGATCTACATTTATATGAAGAAAAAACTAGTTTCATGAAAGGAAAAATAAGATGGTTGAAACATAAGATGGAGGAGTATGGTTACACTAAACCTATATGGTGTATAGAGGGAGGAGGACCATTTAAAATACCTGAGGGAACAAATCCTAAGCATGGAGACTCTTATTTTGGATACTATAGTGATAAAGAAAACTCAGAGTTCGTTGTAAAGATGCATACAATAGCTGCATCAGAAGGTATAGAGAGATTCCACTGGAGTCTAACTGGGACACCTCCAGATAGCTACTGGGATGGACCATGGTGGGTTATGGGTTTAACCACCTATGAACGAGAGAAGAAACCATCATACTACACCTTTAAGATAATGACGAGTCTTCTACATGATTTTCAATTGGTAGAAGAAATACCAGTAGAGAATATATCACTATACAAATTCACTACTCCATCTGGAGACATATATGTCATCTGGGATGAAAACGAGGAATGGCATAGGGTAAACCTAACGTTATTCCCTGGGAAAAACATTAGTTTAATTCCCATAGTAACAAATCTAACATCAACAGGTGAACCATTCTACCCCAACTTAGAGGTTGATCATGGAATACCAGTTAGTAGAACACCTATCTTCATAAAAAAAGCATGAAAAAACCTACTATATATTAACCTCTATACAATAGTTTTCCAAGTAAAAAAATAGTAGTGTTGAAGTATGCATCCTTGTATCATAACTCTTTTGTCACCCAAACTAGGATTCTAACACCTCCACAATTCGATGACTCTACATGTATAAGCGGGGAGATAAACTCCTTCACCTTTCTTAAAAGAATAAGATTATAGATAAATAGTTGAAGATTCTAACACTCAGATTATAGATAAATAGTTGAAGATTCTAACACTCCCAAGCCCACGCATAGGATACTGAAGATCATTACCTGGGACCTAAAACTTGGAATTCTCCATCTCTTATACGATTAGCTATGATAGAGAAATCATCAGTAACATCAATGAACTCACCTGTGAATTCTAAACCACTATAATTCCTTGTGAAATCCTTAATCATACCTCTACTAAGAAACATAGGCCTTTACCACTATAATCCATTGAAGAGGAAACAAACCATGTCTCCACTAGTGGATCTGAATAACTCTTATAGATAGGGAGTTTATCAACAGGTAACTCAAGGTTTATCTCAATAGTAACCATCCCCAGTAAAAGAAGATAAGGATAAATAGTATAAGTAAGAAGTTATCAATCATTTCTTCATGAATCATCAACCAATTCTGCATCTACATACAATCTAATGGTTTCTCCATAGTAATCTACACCTTGGAATACCCATACGGGTTTATAGAACCCTTGTTTCTCTCCAGGTGACTGTGAGTAGTAGCCAAGATATACTTTGTTGATTACAATAGGATAACTGTAGGATGAGTCTCCAATTGTTTCTTTATCCTTAAGCTTCTTAGTAGCTTCTTCAGGGGAGATAACATCTACTATACCCGTGGGTTCTAATATCCTCCAGCTCTTCATATAACCCGTTACATCTCCATCTTCATTGATTGTAACCATTATGAAATCCCCTGGACCAACGACAGGTGTACCATTAATCACCCTATGATATGTAACCTCTACAAATAGAGGTATACGTTCACCCTCTGCTTCACCTATTGTTCTTTTCTCTACATACTGTGTTTCAACATTATCTAGTATTGCTTCCCCTGGTAATCCACCATGTGACATTATATAATCCTCGGCGATAAGGATTGCTTCATCCTCGGATAATAAACCACCACTACTATTAACAAGATCCTGGGAACTAAAATTTTCCTCCCATACCTCATCCACCACCTTATAGTATACAAGCTCCCTAGGGTAATCTATAGATGAGTAGTTAATAGAGAATTTAATCTGAGAGAATCCACCTAGTTTAGAATCAGAATCCTTATCTGAGAATTTAGATTTGTATAGAAACAAAGAAGACACTAAGAGTATGATTAGAATAAGAAGTAATAGTACCCTATTATCCTTAACCATAAAACTCCCTTATGGATAAACTTGTTTAACACATAAAAAAATATTTGCATTATAGAGGTCTAGATATATGAAGGAGAAGATACTTGAGATCCTGAGAGACAAAGAATATGTATCTGGAGTAGAATTAGCAAAAAGATTAGGTGTTACTAGATCAGCTATATGGAAACATATTGAGAATCTAAGAAAACAAGGTTACGTAGTTGAATCCAGAAGAGGGAGAGGCTATAAACTAGTTTCACATCCTGATCAACCCACTAGGGAGGAGATACTAAGTAGAATTAAAACCAAGATTATAGGTAGAGAATACTATTATTTCTCAATTCTAGACTCAACTAATAATTATGCTAAGAAACTCGCAGAGAAAAACATATTAGAGGGCACTATTGTCGTTGCTGAGGAACAAAGACAAGGTCGTGGTAGAAAAGGTAGAGAATGGTTTTCACCACCAGGTGGTTTATGGTTCTCCATCATACTATACCCAGGGATTCCACCTGATTATAGTATGATTATAACCATGGGTTTCTCAGTAGCAATAGTAGAAGCTATAGAGGAGTTACTACGGATTAAACCTAGGGTTAAATGGCCTAATGATTTATTAATTAATAACAAGAAGGTTTGTGGTATCCTAACAGAGATTGATGCAGAGTTAGATGAAATACATTACCTAATAGTAGGTGTAGGATTAAATGTTAACAATGAACTAGATGATAGTATTATAGATACTGCTACTACCCTAAGGGTAGAGTATGGTAAACCTATACCTAGAGTACAATTGTTTTATAGAATCATTGAGAAACTAGATTATTATTATCAAAGAATCATAGATGGAGAATATAGTCTTATTAGAGAGAAATGGTTTAAATATAGTGATATCCTAGGTAGAAACATCAAGGTTTCCATGGAGGGTAAAACCTTATCTGGTAGAGTATTAGATGTAGATACCAAGGGTAGAATTCATCTAGAAACATTAGATGGAGAAATAGAAGTTATATCTGGTGATATAGAGTATATCTAGGGTCTACCTTGGTTGCTGAAACCATTTAGTGGTTCATAGGGGTTAAAAGCTGGGTCACCATATAGTACTCTAACATAATATGTAGGTGGTTCCTTATCGATTTGTTTCTCAGCTCTAAGTGCTTCTCCTATACTTGTATCATTCAATAGTAAACTATTTTCTAGTATTGTTAAACCTGCTTCTCTACCAGTCTCTCTAGTTGCCCCTATGAAACAGTTGCAGCCAGCATGCAGTAAGGTTAAACCTATACTCATATAGCTTGGTATACCATCTATTCTACCCATTAGACATGCTGCTGTTAAGAATACACTTGGTTTAAAAACCCAGTTTCTCATATGAGATACATCAAAAACCTTACTATAGTAGTCTAAACCATATATCGATGGTATAAACCAGAACCAGTCACCATGACCCATATACTCTATATAGTTTGAGTTGAAGACACCTAGTCTTCTAATAATCTCTCTACTATTTCTTAGATCACCATATACACTGGTGTTGAAACCATATTTCCTAATTTCCTTGGAATAAGGTATCTGATGGAAGATTCCACCTGTTTCACCATATCCTTCTCCAAATAAAAAGTTGAATGAGTTAAGCCAACTAGTATCATCCCTACATAATTCCTCGTAGAATAGTGTCCTACATACTAGTAGAGAAGCATCCTCTACACTATAGGATACTATTCTACCAATAGATAGTTTCTCACCTAGTGAGTATGGGTTATCTGATGGAAGCCCTTGTTCATAGATATCCTGCTGAGAAGGTTGATAATAGTACATAGGTATCATATTTGTATCTCCTACTATAGCAAGCCAAGCAGGACCACTCAGGTAATCATCTAGTAGGTCCTTCTCTCCTAGTAACCTTAGGGTCTCCCTGATTTTAGATACAGTATAGTTCACCTTCTCATTGTTATATTCTTGTAATTCCTCGGTATACCATGGACCAGATGGGTAACCAGCTGCTATATCAATATACTCGGATGTGGTTAACGAAAAGTTTTCATCAGCTATGATTATTCCACCATGAGCCATTGTTAGATAAGGTGTAATCATTGATAACTTTGGAATCAAAGAGTAGTGAGGTGTAAGTAATTCATCTATTATGATTGTGATATTAACTATGCAATCAACTATTGATAATCCTCTAGAGGTGAAGAATCCTCCTTTGAAACCATGATACAATGTCATTGTTAGATTGTATCTCCCAGGGTTATCCACTATTAGTGTATCCAAGAGTGTTCTACCTATATCAAAAGCGAAACTTGGGGCATAAGCAGATATCCTATTTTTTGAGTCAAATAACTCTAGTTTTATTACTGGTTCTGCAAAAGAATTCATTATACTCTTACTTTCGGTGATATTACCATATATTCTAATACGGAGTATACCATCTGGTATCGATAATGGGACGATGGTTTTCCTACTACCAAATGTTTTCCCTAGTAGAGTAACCTCTATATCCTTTATATGATACTCCATAGCGGTTTTGGTTGTATTGATAACGATAGTAGGTTTAACATCCAATGGATTAGTAAGTGTTATATAGTTTATTCCTCTGAATCTTTGTTTAATCACCCCTAGGATTACCTCCTGGATACCTCTAGTATCTCTCAGGTGTACCTGTGTTATGGTAGATGATATCTGAGGAGAGATATCTCCTACTACATAGGCAGTACATGTTTTTAGATACAGTAATAGTTGATTAATATCGTCATCATTATCATCATACACTAGTATCGGTATACCTAGGTAGCTTGCAAGTGGAGATGCTACTAAAGACAACTTATAAGAATCATATGGTAGTATCAACACCTCTTGACTCTCCTCATATAATAGATAAGTTATCTCAATGGATGCATCTGCTGGTGAACCCATCATTTCTACTACTGGTAGATTAGTATCAATATGTTCACCGATCACAAGCAGTGGTTTATCCACATCAAACCTATCTATAAACCTAGTTTCCCCTTCTGTTAGAGAATCATCTACTATCAACAACGGTTTAAGAATCCATTCATTATCCCTATAACTACAAGCTATAGATGCACCTATAATACCAAAGAATGGGTCATCATCTGAAACCAATATAATAGAATAAGGAAACTCATCTAGGGTTAAACTAGGTGTTACTTGGATCACCAGTAGAGGAATAACCACTGTAACCAATATTATTCTCATCAGTTTTTATATTAAACTTGTTTTGTTTAAATCTTTCCCCATCAAGCCTTTTTAAGGTATCATTACCTCCACATATACTACTATAGGTTCTCCCTCTTCCATAGTAGATGGGTGGCATGGGGTAAATTCTATTGGTATAGTGGTTACAATATGACTTATAGAGGATGATGCTTTTATCATTAACTGGAATACACCTACTTCATCTATATCTAACTGCAGTGTCTCTGGTTCAATAGATGTAAACACATAGTCTTGGTAATCATATTCTTTAATCTCTGTTTTAACCTCGGTGTCCCCGTTACCCTCATTAGATACATTTATCGACAACAATACCATACTACCTGGATCCATGTGTATAGTAGGTTGATCTATATCAACTCGTAGACAAGGTATCCACTCTGGTGTTAATGTCTCCACCGTTGTTGCTTCAACTCCCTGAATTAAACCCTTTCTACTACAACTCGCTGTTACTTTAAACTCCACTGGAACTGCAAGTGCCGTCTCTGATAAATGGATTATCAAACTTGTTTCTTCCTCTACAACCTCTCCTCCCATGGGTATCTCTACTACTATATCACTCCTAGTAAAGTTGATCTCCAACCAGTCTATAGATTCCTCTACCTCCAAATGTATATTCTGTATGGGAGTGATACTCCAATAAAGTATGAGGTTTCTAATGATTCCTGGTAGGAACCATAGGAAATCCTCTGGTACATCAGTATAGTATCTAATCTTACATTCAACAGCAACATCTTGATCAATAGGTATGGGTTGAGCGAGAATATCTTCATCCAGATGAATCTCTATATGAGAGTGGAAACCGATATGTGGTTGAGTAACTGGTTTTCCTATGATGTACGGCATGAAGATGAGTGTAATCGCTATCATAATAACAATGTATCTCCCTCCCAATTTCTTCATTTCATCAACCTCCCATTAGAAAAGCTAAACATTAGCTATTATATAATAATTACGAAAAATATGTTTTGGGTTCCTCACAATGTGGAGAACAAATGTTTTAAAACATATTCTAATTAATAATTCTCCTTGTAGGGTATCTAGATGCGTGGAGTTAAGAGGTTACTCTGGTGGCTTCTCTCAGGTACCGTTGGTGGTTTTAATAGAGGGCGTATTCTGGAGGAACTCTTTAATCAACCTAGGAATGCTAATGAACTTGCTTCTCTACTAGAATTAGATTATAAAACTGTTCGTCACCACCTAAAAGTCTTGGAGAAGAATCATCTAGTTACTTCTACAGGTTCAGGTTATGGTAGGATGTATTTCATATCGGATTTATTGGAGAAGAATGAGGAGTATTTCAGGGAGATCTGGAGTAAAATTGGGAAAAAATCAAAATAGGGTGAAAGTGGAGATGAAAATAGATAAAATGTTGTCCAAGGAAAACCTTGGGATGAAAGCTATTTTAATGCTATTCGTACTCATAGTTATTGGAGTAATCATTGGTATAATTGTATCAGTAATTAGTCTAGGGGTATTATATGATCGAGTCAGTCAGTCACAGGAGATTCAAGCTATATGGTCATCGTTTTCCACAAACTTCACGATTGAAACAATACTGGTTTGTGTAAATCTATCTTTATTGATGGGGCTGTTGTGGTCTTATGGAAAGGATTTCTCTAAGACAAGAGCACCATTCTT
>CAZCPZ010000063.1:0-7710 GCA_964499875.1 uncultured Thermoplasmatales archaeon
AAAAGGAGGAAGTTTTTTCGAAAACCCCTTAAAAATACCCATGATGAAAAAATGGATAAAACCTCTATGTTTCTCTAACTCCAAAAGAGGATATGAGAACTGAGGTCTACACCCTAGGAACAAGTACAAGGAATATAGAAGAATTCATAGGGTTACTAAAAGAATTCAACATAGATATAGTTGTAGATGTGAGAAGATTCCCAACAAGTAGATTTGAGCAATTCAGAAAGGAGAATCTAAAACTTCTAGTGGAAGAAAAAGGAATAAAATACATCTACCTAGGTGACGTACTTGGGGGGTACAGAGAGGGTGGATATAAAAAGTATGTAGAGACAAAAGATTTTCAGAGGGGTTTAAGAGAAATTGAGGTACTCTCCTCCAGAGGAAGGATCGTTCTTCTCTGCTGCGAGAAGTTTCCTTGGAGATGCCATAGATGGTTTATAAGCAATGAGCTTACTAAACTTGGATACCAGGTAATCCATATAATCGATAAAGGACGGACCTACGCTCATAGAACATTAGACTCGAAAGACTAAAAGAAACCTTAGAAGAACCGAGATCTAATAGTTAGTAGAAAGAGAGAAATTCAAATCCTTTTTCTATCTCCTCTCATGAAAGTAATTGATCTCTAGGAACTACTATGATCCCTATTTTTTCTTTTTATCCTCTACTTTTATCTCCTCATCTATACCTGCTAGATTCCTTGCTAACTCCACATACCTATCTAGGTCTGTGTTAGCAGTAATCAATAGTTTAGCACCATCAGGTGAACCACCACCATGCATACAACCTGGTACACCGGCACCAAGTGTAAGCCACTCTATGAGCCTAGCGATTTTAGCTCTGGTTTCACCTGAGCAATTAGCTTTCAGATACCTTAATAGTAACTCACCATACTCAGGGTTCTTGAGATCCTTATATGATGGTAGACAACCAGTCTCACCTATACCACCAGCTATATCCTGAGTAAGCCTCTTAGTATCATATGGTAGAGTACCAACGTGGACTTTATTGACATTAGATAGTAACATATTTGGTATCCATACACCAGATGGATGTTTGCTACCAAGAGCAGCAGCTGCTATACCCATACCAAATGTTGTTTCATTATTCATAATCATCCTGATGATCTTCTCTCGGAAAACCTTCTCATTGAGACCATTAGCTCTAGCCATTAATATAGATGCACCAATCATAACATCTCCTTGTCCAGCTACGCAGCCACCAATAGCAGCTCTATAAGGTGCTACAAAGTTTAGTACTGCCTCCATAGTGTATTTGTATTCCCCACACATGAATACCCTTTCTTTTGGAATAAAAACATCGTTGAAGAGTAGATACGCTTGCGTGATACCACCATACTCAACAGGTATATCGAAACCCTCTTCATATTCTCTGAGATCACTAGGGCGGCGAGTCTCAACAATAGTTAAACCCTCAATATCTCTTGGTATAACAAAGGAAACAGCGTAATCCTTATCCTCCTCCTTATACCTAGAACCTGGCATAATGAAGATTTCATTAGCGGCAGCGACACCGCAGATCATCACTTTTGCTCCTCTAACAACTATACCATCATCTCTCTCCTCAACAACATGTAGATATAAATCTGGGTCCTCCTGCTGCGATGGAGACTTTGTTCTATCACCCTTGGGATCAGTGAGTGCACCAGCAACTGTTATATCCTCTTCTTGTGCTTTTTTAAGCCAATTCTTGAGTCTCTCATGGTAATTGGTTCCAAACTCCTTATCGATATCATAGGTTGTAGACCACATAGCGTTTAAAGCATTGAATCCAACGCATCTACCACCAGTGCAAGTACCAGTTAACTGAAACATGAGACGTTTCATCTTAACATTCATTATCATATCATCTGCATCCTTGATCACTGATAGGTATCTACTAATCCTTTTACCAGTGAGCATAGACTTTGTTGTTAAAACATCTCTATACTCCTTTTTTTGTGCTGCCTCGAAGATCTTAGCATGCCCCTCGATACTACGCCTCGTAGCAGGATGAGTAGTTACATCCTCTATGAGTTCTCCAAACTTATAGATGTTAGGGCGCATCCTTCTAAGGGATTCCTTATACTCTTCTGGTGTCCTCATAACCTTCTCACTCCTCTAATTTGAAGATCCATTCACACCACAAGTTATCTGGGTGTTTATCAGGTGGACAAACACTGCACTCCACCTTAATATCAGGGTTAAACTCTTTAGCAAAAGCTTTTAAAAACCCCCATCGTACTTGCTTACAAGGAAACTCCCCTAACCCTTTCTTTATCCTAGTATTCTGTACTCTACAGTTACGGTTCCTAACAACACCCTTATTCTTATTCTCAAGGATAATCTCCTTATCCTCTAAGTCAAGAGCCCAACCGGAGTATCTTAATGCCTCTATCACCGAAGCTACATCTCTTCCCTCTATACCCATTAGCTGTTTGATGCGTCTAGCTTCTATTTTACCCATAACCTCCCAGACGAATCTATCAACCTCTGTAGCAGCACTGGTACCCCAGCGTTCCTCTATCCCTATAAAATAGAGTCCATCGACACTCCACATGTTACGGAGATGCATAAAAATGAAATTGGGTAGTTTATCCCTAGGTATACTATGGATTAACTTGCGATCTTCTTCTCTACTCATCCTGCTACCTCCCAAAGAGATGTTTACCCTAGTTTCTCCTTAACCACTTGTGTAAGCTTCGGTAGAACCTGGTATAGATCACCAACTATACCATAATCAGCCGATTTAAAGATGAGTGCATCTGGATCCTTATTGATAGCTACTACAATGTTAGAGTCACGCATACCAGCTATATGCTGTATCTGCCCAGATATACCAACAGCGATATAGAGTTTAGGTTTAACCTTGTGACCAGAGAGACCAATCCAGTGATCCTCAGAGAGCCATTTGAGGTCAGCAGCTAGTGGTCTACTACAACCAACGGTTTTACTTCTAAGAGCTTCTGCTAGTTCCTCAGCGAGTTTTAAATCTTCTTTATTCTTGAATCCTCTGCCGCAGGAGACTATTATATCAGCATCCTCAACGTTTACACCATCTACCTTCATCTCCGTTATCTTTACAATAGAGGAGTTAGAGGACTCAACTTTGTACTCCTTCTCTTCAACCTCACCATCTCTAGAATCATCTCTTGGTAGTGGATCAAACATCCTAGGAGGAATAGTAACTATAGATGGTTTACTATTGAAACGCTGTAATGCTATAGCATTTCCAGTGTAAACAACTCGTTTTGTATTAACAGTGTTATCCTCTACGAATAAGTCTATTGCATCGATTACGCAACCAGCCTTAAGTATACCAGCTAGTCGAGAAGCGAGTTCCCTACCATTCTTAGTAGAACCAATGAGTATATCCTCAATCTTCCTCTCCTCAACAACCTGTCTCAGGATATCAGCATACTCCTCTGCCTTAAAATTGTTTATAGGTGGCTTTGCAACTACTACAGTATCTGCTCCATAAGCTATTAGATCCTTTGCTACACCATTATCCTCGCCTATAACCACTGCTGTAACCTTCCCACCAAGTTTATCACCAAGCTCCCTACCCTTATGTAGTAACTCATATGCTAACTCATTCCTCTCAGAGTATACTAGAACCATTTATCCAACAACCCCCTCTTTAATAAGGTAATCAACTAGTTTCTCAATATTCTCATCTGTTGCCTCCTCAAATACTATGTTTTTACGTTCCATGGTTATTCCTTCTAAGCTAATGGTTTCAACCAATGGTTTAATAGTTACACCTAGAGACTCTTTTGTCCATTCATGTATAGGTTTATTCGCTGCACCTAGAATCTGCATGAGACTAGGTAACCTTGGTTCATTGATCTCCTTGGTAACAGTTATAACCACAGGCATACTGGATTCCATGGTTATAGATTTATCACCTAGGTTACGTTCCCCTATAACTTTATCTTTCTCAACAACCAGGTTGTGAACATAGGTTATCTGTGGTATACCAAGTAGTCCAGCGAGCCTTGGACCTACTTGCCCGGAGAACATATCTGTTGATGCCTCTCCGCATAATATTATATCATACTCCCCTATCTTCCCTATAGCTGCAGCTAGTAACTCTGTTACCACACTATAATCCTCATCTCCGCTACTAGGTATTAATACTGCTTCATCTGCACCCATAGCTAATAACTCTTTGAGTCTCTCCCGTGCATCGGGTTCACCAACTGTTATAACTGTTATACTTCCACCGTGTTTCTCCTTAATCCTTATAGCCTCTTCTACAGCGTTCTTATCGATATCATTAACCTTCTTCTCTAACCCTGCTAGTATAGGTTTCTTAGTATTTGGATCAATCTTCATATCAGATGTATCCACAACTTGTTTTACACATACAATTATCCTCAAACTACTCATCCTCCCAGTTTCCTCCTCCTTTCTAATTCTCTAAGTTGTTTCCTCTTAATCTTACCACTCTGAGTCTTAGGTAACTCCTCTACGAATTCTATCTCCCTTGGATACTTATATGGTGCCGCTACTTTCTTCGTATGCTCCTGGATTTCTCTAGCTAATTCATCTGAAGCCTTAGATGGATCATGGAGTACTATAAATGCTTTAACGATCACTCCCCTAAGTTTATCTGGACTAGCTACTACTGCACACTCTAATACATCTGGATGAGATATTATAGCGGATTCCACTTCGAATGGTGAAATACGATAACCAGAGGCCATGATGAGATCATCATCTCTACCACTAAACCAGTAGTATCCCTCTTCGTCTTGATAAACCACGTCTCCAGTTAGGAACCAACCGTTCTTGAAACACTCCCTAGTTTTATCGGGTTTCCTCCAGTACTCTTTGAATAAACCAGGATCAGTATCCTTAACCGCTAGTATACCATGTTCTCCTTGTGGTAGAGGTTTACCGTTCTTATCTACAACAGCACAGATTTTACCAGGCTGTGGTCTACCACAGGAGCCAGGTTTAATCTTCATACCACGCATATTTGATAGGTAAACCATAACCTCTGTCATACCTATACCATCATAGATATCTAAACCAAACCTTTGTTTCCACTCTTTTATAACCTCTGGGTTCAATGGTTCACCAGCGGAGATACAATGTCTTAGATTAGATAAATCATACCTCTCCTCAGCATCCTTTACTGCTAGGAACATCCTATAAGCTGTTGGAACAGAGGCTAGATTAGTGATCTTGTTTCTCTCAAGAATTTCGAACCATTTCTCTGCATTGAACCGACCATTATATATGAAAGTAGAGACACCCCATCTCCAGGGGTATAGGAAACCGTTACCTAGGGGATATATCCAGTTGAGGTCACCAGTATGCCCAATTAGATCATCTTCTTTTGCATCCTGCCAGTAGAGTACACTAGGGTCGTTACCTGGTACCCATCTATGTAGGTGAACAGCACCTTTTGGGTCACCAGTGGTTCCAGAGGTGTAGCAGAAGAAAGCGATATCATCCTTCCTTGTATCCTCCAACTCTAGGTTAGAGGAGACTTTCCTCATGAGTTCATCGAACTCTAGATAGTCACTATCCTCTGGTGGTTTACCAACAATAATTATACGCTCTAATGAGGGGCATTCTCCTCTTATCTCCTCAACCTCTCTCACATACTCGGGAGTTGTTATAACCATCTTAGACTCGCTATCTTTTACTCGATAAGCAACCTCGTGTGCTCTAAACATTACACTAGAAGGTATAGGAACTGCACCGATCTTAACTCCACCTAAGAAGGATATATGGAATGCTGGTATGTTGGGTAGTCGAATAAGGAATCTATCACCCTTCTTGAAACCTAGGTCTCTAAGTATGTTACCGAATTTATCTGTAAGCTGCTTCATATCCTTAAAAGTATAGGTTTCTTTCCTTCCATTTGAATCCTCCCAGTATAGTATTGTTTTATCTCCTCTACCCTCATCAACATGTTTATCAACACAATCATAACCTATATTATAGTTCTCTGGTATGTTCCACTTCCAGTTCTTCACGGCTTCCTCATAGGAGAATTCCTCCCCCATTCTCTATCTCCTCCTACAACATTTTCTATCTTAGGAGACTAGCTGCTATAACTAGCCTCTGAACCTCAGATGTACCCTCATATATCTCTGTTATCTTAGCGTCTCTAAATAGTCTCTCAACAGTATACTCCTTAGTATAACCATATCCTCCATGTATTTGAACTGCTTTAATAACAGCATCTACAGCGGTTTCTGATGCAAAGAGTTTAGCCATAGCCGCCTCCTTGGAGTATCTACCTTGTTTGTGATCCTTAGCATAAGCAGCTTTATACACTAGTTGCCTAGCTGCTTCTATGCGAGTAGCCATATCAGCAATCATCCACTGGATTGCTTGGAAGGATGCTATGGGTTTACCAAACTGTTGACGTTGTTTTGCATACTCAATGCTTTCTTCGAGAGCTGCTTGTGCTATACCAACTGCTTGTGCAGCGATACCTATACGTCCACCATCAAGTGCACTTAAAGCTATCTTGAATCCTTCACCTTCTTTACCTAGTAGATTCTCTTTTGGAACCTCCATGTCTTCAAAGATAAGTTCTGATACATGGTTAGCGTTGATACCCATCTTCTCAAAAGTATCTCCTACTTTGAAACCTTTCATTGTATTCTCAACGATGAAGGCACTTATACCTTTAGAGCCTTTACTCTTATCTGTTACAGCGAAAACAATGATTATACCTGCTTTACTACCACTGGTGATAAAGGTTTTTGTACCATTTATAATATATTTATCTTCTTTGAGTTCCGCTGTGGATTGCATTGCTCCTAGATCGGAACCAGCATTTGGTTCAGTACCAGCGAAGGCACCGATCTTCTCACCCCTTGCTAGCAATGGTAGATACTTCTTCTTCTGTTCCTCTGTCCCATATTTCATGATGGGCCAAGCAACTAAGGAGTTATGTACTGATGTAATCACTCCTGTTGAAGCACACTTCTTAGATATCTCCTCGATAATTATAGTGTAACTAATTGTATCAAGTCCTGCTCCACCATACTCCTGTGGTATAATGGCTCCTAGTAACCCTAGTTTAGCCATTTTCTTGAGAATCTCGGTTGGATACCTAGCTTCTCTATCAAGTTCAGCTGCTACAGGAGCAATCTCCTTCTCAGCGAACTCCCGTACCATCTTCTGAATCATCTTTTGTTGCTCATTTAACTCTAATTGCATGAATGCTGAAATAAGGTATCATAACATAAAACTTTCTCTTAACTAATGCTCAGACACCTTTATCCTTCTCTTTTCTTTAACCCCTTCAACTAGTAGGATGCGATTATAGAGTAAACATGTAGCTATATGCCAACTAATATCCATGGAGGAAACCACTAACTCAACCCTCTCTATACATGAGACCTAGAAGAAACCCCCATAGTGTTTTTAAATAAGAGGTTTTCCACTAAGACATATAATTTTTTCACAACCTTTTTATATAGCATACTTAATGGAATAATTGGGGAACACGCCTCATCAAAGAGGAGGTGAGGAGTGGGTATGTATAGAGAATTATTAACCATAGGTTTATGTCTACTATTATTTCATCCTATCATCTCAGCTGAGATAATAGACGAAGAGGTTTATGATAAGGAGGATGATGTTTTATTCATTGAGACAATGACTAATAGGAGGGGAATAGATGCTAAACCTAGTGTTGATATAGTTAGTGTTTCTTATGATCGTGTTGAGGGTT
>CAZCPZ010000064.1:0-7650 GCA_964499875.1 uncultured Thermoplasmatales archaeon
GCTTTCCTTTCAACGCTTCAAAGGAAAGCGTTGAAAGCTGGATTACCGCATTTGTTGCTCTTTACAATCTGGAGGTGAGAATTTCTTGACAGTCTCCAAAATCATAATAGAAATGTTTAAATAATAGTTCTCATATGAGTAATATATTGTGTATGGTGTAACTATGTGGCGTCATGGAGGTATGAGAAAAGGTAGGTACCTCAGATGGTTTACAAGGCGTTATAGATCATATTATTTTCCCTATCTGTTACACTATGATCACCCCTTGTATCATAGATTCTCTTATACAAATCTCCATAGATACTCTCCGATGATGGACTCTAAAAATGATTCCTCCATAAACGAGAAACTGTTGTATGAATTGCATGATCTTCTACCTCAGGGGAATTGTGGAGCTTGCGGGTATTCCTCTTGCCTAGGTTTTGCTAAGGCTCTCTTATCTGGTAATGCATCTGTGGATTATTGTAGAATGATGAATCAAGAAACTAGGAGTAGAGTTAAGAAGCTATTAAAGGAAAGGTGACATGTTATGTTTAGAGGTAGAGGTTATAGATGGTGGTTTAGAGCGACTGGTTTACCAGGATGGATGAGATTCGGCTACATGAGTTACCCCCCGTTCCCTCCAGCGTGGCCTCCATTTCATCCTGGATACTATGAGCCGTCGCCTGAAGAGGAGCTCCAAATGCTAGAGGAGGAGAAACAATTCCTTGAACAAGAATTAGATGAGATTAATAGAAGGATAGAAGAAATCAAGAGAGAGATTAATAGGAGGTGATGATGTATATGCCATGGGGTGATGGAACAGGTCCTCTAGGTCTTGGTCCGATGACTGGTAGAGGAGCTGGTTACTGCGCGGGTTTCCCAGTCCCAGGTTTCCTTAATCCCTATCTTGGTAGAGGTTTCTTCGGTCGATGGTTCTGGGGTAGAGGAAGAGGATTCAGATGGCGTTTCCTATACCCATTTAGATGGATGCCCTTCTACCCTCCTATATACCCATATCAACACCCACTATACAACCCTTTATATCCCCAGGTTTCCACCAAGGAGGAAGAAAAAGCTTATCTAGAAGAGTTAATCAGAGGCCTAGAGGATGAGATAAAATCTTTGAAAGAGCGTTTACAGGAACTCTCTAAATAAAAGAATTAGAAAGAGAGGGTATCTGTCTTCCCTCAGTAGAAAAAGTTAATACATCCCTCCTCTCTCCTATTTTCTATTTTAAGGAGGAGAAACATGGAATCTAAGGTTAAGGAGATGGATTTCAAGGTAGCTGAGAATCTTAGTAACATTAAACATAAGATAATTGTTTTAAGTGGTAAAGGAGGTGTCGGTAAGAGTACTGTCTCTGCTAATCTCGCTTTAGCTTTGGCTAACAAAGGCTATCAAGTTGGGTTACTGGATAGTGATTTCCATGGCCCCAGTATACCAAAGATTCTTGGTGTTGAGGATAAGAAACCTTTTATTACAGAGGATGGAAAGATAGAACCTATAGATGTTACAGATAATCTAAAGGTTATCTCCATGGGTTTCTTCTTAGATGATAGGGACTCCCCTGTTATCTGGCGTGGTCCTCTTAAGATGAGTGCTGTTAGGCAATTCATCGGTGATGTAAATTGGGGTAAACTAGATTTCTTAATCGTTGATCTACCACCTGGGACAGGGGATGAACCGCTTAGTATAGTGCAGCTCATACCAAATAGCGATGGAGCTATTATTGTTACTACACCACAAGATGTTGCCTTATTGAGTGTTAGGAAATCTATTAATTTTGTTAGAAAGGTAAATATACCTGTTATAGGGATTATTGAGAATATGAGTGGTTTTAGATGCCCCTATTGTGGTAAGGAGATAAATATTTTCAAGGTAGGTGGTGGGTTGAAAGCATCAGAGGATTTCAGTGTACCATTCCTAGGTAGGATACCTATAGATCCAGAGATAGTTGAAAGCGGTGATAGAGGTGTATCCTTCATGCTTGATAAACCTGATTCTGATTCCGCTAAGGTCTTTAAAGAGATAGTGGAGAAGATTGAAGAGAATATATGTGAAACAGGAGGTTGAGTAATGTATGCCACGTGGTAGTGGTGGTCCACCTAGTTGGAGTGGAGGTGGAAGAGGTAGAGGTGGTGACTTCGGTAGGGGTCCAGGTGGTGAATGTATATGCCCAAACTGTGGGTATAGAGAGCCTCATCAGGTAGGTGTACCATGTTATACTAGAAGCTGCCCGAAGTGTGGTGCTCTAATGGTGAGAGCTTAAATAGATTGGTTTAAAAACACGTTCTTGTATCTAGGTGTGTGAGAGTTATGAAGATATGTGTAACATCAACAGGGGAAACAATAGAGGCAGAGGTTGATCCAAGATTCGGTAGATGTCGTTACTTCCTAGTTGTTGATACTGATCATGGAAGCGTCGAGTGTATCTCAAATGAGAGTGTAGTAGGTGGAGCAGGTGTTAAAGCAGCTCAAACAGTAGCGAAAACTGGTGCTAAGGTGGTGTTAACAGGTAATATCGGTCCAAATGCTTTTCAGGTTCTCCAAGCGGCAGGGATAAAAGTGTTTACTGATGTAAAGGGTAAGGTTAAGGATGCTATTGAGAATTATAAGAAGGGTTTACTCAGAGAAACTGTTTCTCCAACCGTTGATTCCCATTCTGGTATAAGGTAGATGGAGGATGCTGCTTCTATGAAGATATGTGTACCAACAATGGGTGAAAGAGGTTTAGATGAGGTTATTGGTGAACACTTTGGTAGAGTTCCAACTTATACAATAGTGGATCTTGAAACCAATGAAGTTAAGGTTATACCAAATACTAGTGAGCATATGGGTGGAAAGGGTTATCCACCTGAGATCATGGCTAGAGAAGGTATAGATATCCTGTTATGTAGAGGTCTTGGTAGAAGAGCTATTATGATGTTTGAGGAGTTAGGTATAGATGTGTATATAGGTGCATCTGGAACTGTTAGAGATGCTATTAATGCTTTTAAACAAGGGTTACTTGAGAAAGCTTCTCTAGATGCCGCATGTAATAGGCATATGTTTAGAGGAGTACACTGAGATGAGAATATGAAAACCTGTTTAGATTGCATACCTTGTTTCCTCTCTCAATCATTAGAAGCATCTAGGATGACAACTACTGATGAGAAGATTCATAGAGAGGTTTTATTCGAGGTCATGAGTTTTCTTCAAACTATATCTTTTGAGGATACTACTCCACCAGAGATATCTAGAGAGGTTCACCATATAATAAGAAGGATAACTAAGTCTAAGGATCCCTATGCTGGGGTTAAAACTCAAGCTAATGAAACCGCTGAGAAACTTTATCCTAGTCTTAGGAAACTAGTTGATGAATCCAGTGATCCCTTATATATGGCAGTTAAACTAGCGATTGTTGGGAATGTTATTGATTTTGGTACTATGAATCGCTTCAATGTAGAGGATATGATTAAAACCTCTTTATCTAGAGAGTTAAACAAAGAGGATTATAGTGTATTCGTTTCAAAACTCAATGAGGCAAAGAGTATCCTCTATGTTGCTGATAATTGCGGTGAGATCTTCTTTGATAAGCTTCTACTTGAAGAATTCATTAAACTAGGTAAGAAGATCACCTATGTTGTTCGAGCGAATCCTATAATCAATGATGTTACAATGGTGGATGCAGAGTATGCTGGTATTCATAAACTCGCTGAGGTTATAGCTGGTGACGCTGGTAATGATAGGTCTGCTCCAGGTATGCCTCTACACTATGTATCCAAGGTGTTTCTAGATAAAATATATTCTTATGACATGGTTATAGCTAAGGGTCAAGGTAACTATGAGTCTCTGAGTGAAGTAGATAGAGAGATCTTCTTCCTATTAGTTGTTAAGTGTCCACTTGTTGCTAGGGATATAGGTGTAGAGGTTGGTAAACTAGTTTTGAAGGTGAAGAGGTAGAATGATTATATCTATTGCCAGTGGTAAAGGTGGTACCGGTAAGACAACAGTGGCGGTTAACCTAGCTCTGAGTTTAGATAAAGATTTGTTGTTCCTCGATTGTGATGTTGAGGAACCAAATGCTAATATTTTTCTTAAAACCAGGTTGTATGAAACTGAGTATGTAACAATGGATATACCAAGGGTTGATGAAAGTAGATGTGATTACTGTGGTAGATGCGCTGAGTTCTGTGAGTATAACGCCTTAGCTGTATTATCATCTAAGGTGATGGTTTTCCCAGAGCTTTGTCACTCCTGCGGAGGATGTAAACTTGTTTGCCCTAGAGATGCTATAAGGTGGGAGGAGAGAGTTACCGGTAGAGTAGAACATGGAGTTAAAGATAACATTGATTTCTACCAAGGTGTACTTAATATAGGTGAATCTCAAGCTACACCTATTATTAGATACTTGAAGAATAAGATATCTAATGGGAGAGATGTTATCATTGATTCTCCTCCAGGTACTTCTTGCCCTGTGATAGAATCTATTAATGAGTCCAACTACTGTATACTTGTAACTGAGCCTACTCCCTTTGGTTTACATGATCTTAAACTAGCTGTAGATCTAGTGAGACATCTATCTATACCCTTCGGTGTAATCATTAACCGTTATGGGATAGGTGACAAGAGAGTGGATCTTTATTGTCAAACTGAGAGGATACCTGTATTAGAGAGGATTCCACATGATGAAGAAATCGCAAAACTGTATTCCAATGGTAAACCCTTTGTAGAGGAGCTAGGGGAGTGGCGAGATAGATTCCAGAGGATTTACGAGGTGATTGAGGCGAGTATATGAAGCAACTCGCTATTATTAGCGGTAAAGGTGGTACTGGTAAAACCTCTGTAACAGCTGCTTTTGCCTCTCTAACTAAGGGTAGAGCAGTGTATGCAGATTGTGATGTAGATGCTGCTGATCTATATTTAATCCTTAAACCTAGGGTTATTAAGACAATGAAGTTTCGTGGTTTAAAGACAGCGGTTATAGATAAGGGTAAATGCATTAATTGTGGGAGGTGTTATGAGTATTGTAGATTTGGAGCTATCGATAGTGAGATAAATGTTATTGAGGAGAGATGCGAGGGTTGCGGTGTATGCATGTATGTTTGTCCATCTGATGCTATTACTCTAATGGAGAGAGACTCTGGTTTAGTTTATATCTCTGACACCAGGTTTGGACCAATGGTTCATGCTAAACTTAATACTGCTGAAGAGTCATCTGGTAAACTAGTATCAATGGTTAGAGAGGAGGCAAAGAATCTAGCTGAGGAGAAAAACAAGGATTTGATAATAATAGATGGTCCACCTGGTATAGGATGCCCAGTTATATCTACTATAACAGGTGTAGATCTAGTACTTGTTGTAGTGGAACCAACTGTTTCTGCTGTACATGATATGTTAAGAGTTATAGATGTAGCAGATCACTTTAATATACCAAGTATCGTATGTATAAATAAGTATGATTTAAATGAGAGTAAAACTAGAGAAATCATAGAGTATTGTAGGGATAATGACATTGATATAGTTGGTATGATACCATATGATACGATGGTTGTAGAGGCTATGGTTTATGAGAAAACCATTATTGAATACTCAGATAAAGATGTGTCCAAGAAGGTTAAGGGATTGTGGAGAAAGATAGAGGAGATACTTTTGGAGGGAGACGGGGGTGAGAGTTAAAAATAAGCATAGGTTGAAGCATAAAGAATCCATTAGAATTTTTAGAGAAATAGAGTCATTGTTTCCAGGTGAATCTTTTTTTGACGAAAAAAAGGATGTAGTTGAAGTTGGAATAGTGAGTGGTACAAAGATTTTCTTTGTAAACAGTATACCTGTTTTAATGGAGTATAATAAAAAGGTTTTCTTTACACTAATCGGTTTATTAAGATATAACCCCAAGCATAGAAGAGTGGTTGTGGATATGGGTGCAGTACCGTATGTAACCAATGGTGCAGATATCATGGCTCCAGGTATTGTTGATGCTGATACAGTTATTAAAGCTGAGGAGTTTGTGTGGGTATGTGATGAGGAGCATGGTAAACCACTTGCAGTTGGTTTCTCTTTAATGAGCGGAGAGGAGATGAAAAACAATGTTAAAGGTAAAGCAGTCGAGAATATACATTGGATAGGTGGCCCCCTTTGGAGGGGGTTAAGGGAGTAGAGGGAGAGGGGGTAATGGGAGGAGATCTAACCCCTAAGGGGGGTTTGAAGGATATGCGGGGGTGTTAGTAGAAAAACACTTGGTTAGACCTCCCCACAAGGTACCGGTAAATAAGGTTCATCTACATAAATGCTTCGCTTCCAAGTAGTGATCCATGGGCGCGAAACATTTAAATTCTTATAATAGTATAGATAAATCGGTTGATATAAATGTTTAAGAGAGTGATAATCTTAACTATAATCGTTTTAATATCATCTCCAATGTTGATTGTGGTCAACGCTGAGTCTCCACAACCTCAGCGTGGAGAGTATACTTTCATAATGGGTTCGCTCTTCTCACCTGTTAGAGGAGAAGATGGTTTCATTACAGGTAAAGCTATTCAGTTATTCTACTATGATGTTAATCCTTTTATCTCCAACTTTGGTATCGTAGAAGGTTTCACACCAATTAGATTTAGAGATGGACCACTTGTATTCCTATATCAACCTGGTCCCTTCGGCTTAATAGGTTATGTGTATGGTTTCTGCCAGGGATTTGAGATCCTAGAGAAGGAGAATAGTATTCCATAGATAGTTTATATACCAAAAGGTGGTTTTCCATAAAAGTTGATGTGATAGGTGGAGGGTTAGCCGGTTTAAGTACAGCTATTTCAATTAAAGAAATTAATCCAGATATAGATGTTGTTATACATGAGAAGCATCGACGTATAGGGTATAATGTTGATGGTAGGCGATGTGGAGAAGCTCATTCTATTGAGAAGGAATGGAATAAGTGGATTCCATCTAAGGAGAGCATCTATAGTGTTATATTGACAGGTGAAACTATTGTTGGAGATAAAACTTATATCTTACATAGAGAGAGGGGTACTGCTTTTATATTGAATCGTCCTGCTTTTATAGAACAACTAGCGAGAGAAGCAGAGGCTTTGGGAGTAGTCATTCAAACTAGTAGTAGAGTTAGAGGGGTTAATGAATTAGATGGAGACTATATAGTTGATGCTTCTGGTTGCCCCAGTGTGGTTAAGAGGGAGATGGGTTTAGATAAAGGGTTAAAAGGTGTATCCTATCAACAAACGCTTGAGTATTCAAATCATTTTAAACCTAATACAGTTGAGATAATCTATTCCTTTACATATGATCTTGGATACTATTGGATTTTCCCCAGGAATCCAGATAGAAGAGAAGTTAACATAGGCGTAGGTTTTGTTGGTGAAGTTGATGTACCACTTAAAAAATTGTTAGAGGAGTTTAAAGAAGAGAAGGGAATCGAAGGGAGAGTTGTCCATGTTACAGGTGGGCTTATCCCTATTGGCTTACAACCTCCTCTTAAGATGGATAATATCTTGTTTGTGGGAGATGCAGGTGTTGGTACATTCCCACTTACTGGTCAAGGTATATATAGGGCTTTAATTAGTGGGGATGATGCCGGTAGATGTATAGCTATAGGTAAACCCTGGTTGTATCCATCGATTATGAAAAGGAAGTTTATTAAATGGGAGGTTCTCGGTAAGACTATTCTATGGTTTACAC
>CAZCPZ010000065.1:0-7644 GCA_964499875.1 uncultured Thermoplasmatales archaeon
TGGAACATATATAAGAACACTATGTGTAGATATAGGGAGAAAGCTAAGTTGTGGAGCACATCTAAGGGAATTACGGAGAACAAGGAGTGGACACCTCAAAGAGGAAAACTCTTATACATTACAAGATGTGAAGGATGCATACATATTTTGGAGAGAAGAAGGAGAAGAAGAAGAACTTAGGAGGGTACTACTTCCAATGGAACACATCCTAGATTCTCTTCCAAAAATCATTATTAGAGACTCAGCAGTTGACGCTATATGTCATGGTGCAGACTTAGCGGTACCTGGAGTAGTAGAAGTTGAAACAGGTATTAAGAAGAGGGATATGGTAGCGATTATGACTTTAAAAGGAGAGGGAGTAGCTATAGCTAGAGCAACATGTAGCACCGAGGAGATGCTACATAGAGACACCGGTATATGCGCTACCTTAGAAAGAGTGTTGATGAGAAAAGGTACCTATCCACCTCTCTGGAGAAAGCATTAATATTACATGCGGATATTACAGGGTGGAATCAAAATATTAGGGTTAAAGCCGAGGTGGCCCAGCCCGGAACGGCGCGAGCCTGGAGAGCTCGTGGGCATTTTGCCCTCGGGAGTTCAAATCTCCCCCTCGGCGCTCCTCAAACCTTTATATTTAGGGAGGAGTTAAAGAGTCATAGAGAGATCTTTTGTTTTAGATACCCCTGGAGGGTTTCACTTAATTTTTTGGTATCTCTCCTTACTATATTTTGAAGTCTAATTCTCATTAGACACAGCAGCATGACTTACAATAGTTACAATGAAAATCAATGTTTTACCAGCAAGGGGATGATTAAAATCGATTGTCACAGTTTTATCATCTAAGTCAACTATTGTACCAACTAGTCTCCTACCTGGATATATTTCTACTGCTACTCTAACTCCTGGAGTAGGAGTGAAATCTGGGTTAAAACTCTCCTTTGGTGCTCTTAGAACAAGTTTCTCATTATATGGTCCAAAAGCTTTTTCTGGTGGAATCTCAATAGTTTTTGTTTCACCAGGTTTCATACCAACTAGTTTCTCTTCAACAGCTAATAGTAGTCTTCCTTCTCCTACTTTTAACTTGAGGGGTTGCTGCTCCTCTGTTTGAAAGAATACTGTTCCATCTTTCAATTTTCCTTTACATAAAACCTCTATTGTATCTCCTTCTTGTATAGTTTCCATCTTCTTATACCACCTTAAGTGGGTTTAAGAAAAATAGAGCTTCCAACACTACTGGAGGTTCTATTTTTCTTACTATGAATCTATTGTATTCTCTAATCTATTTTATAGTTTTTGTGAAACCGTCTTTTATGACAATTTAGCAATACCTCGCAAGCATTCGTTACTTATCTATTCAGGTATACCTGAGAGATCCGCCATTGCTTTATCGATGAGTTCCTGTGGATACTCATAGTCCTGTAGACTACCATTATGATAGGCATCATAAGCAGAGAGATCAAAGTACCCATGTCCACTATTTGCGAATACTATTATCTTCTCCTCCTTACACATACGAGCAAAGTCTATAGCTGCTTTAACAGCGTGAGCACTCTCTGGTGCAACAACAAACCCTTCAGTTTTAGCGAAGAGAAGAGCAGCTTCGAAAACCTCTCTTTGATGATACGCTACAGCTTCCATATAACCCTCTTTTGTTAACTTACATAGCAACGGTGAATCGCCATGATATCTTAGACCACCAGCGTGTATAGCAGGTGGAACAAAACTATGTCCAAGGGTATACATTTTTAGGAGAGGTGTTAAACCAGCTGTATCACCATAATCATATCTATACCTACCTTTTGTTAACGTTGGACAAGCTAGGGGTTCAACTGATATAACCTTTAGATCAGGTTTCTCTCCCCTAAGCTTATCTTGTAGAAATGGGAAACAAAATCCAGCGAAGTTACTACCACCACCGACGCAACCGATAATATAATCTGGGTATTCACCTAGTAACTCGAATTGTTTCTTCAACTCCTGTCCAATGACAGTTTGATGCAACACCACATGGTTTAAAACTGAGCCAAGAGCATAATTGGTATCATCATGAGTAGCTGCATCCTCAACAGCCTCACTAATAGCAATACCAAGGCTACCACTAGTATCGGGATCTTCTTCTCTAACCTTACGCCCTATAGTTGTTAGATCAGTTGGACTAGGATACACCTCTGCACCCCAAGCCTCCATTAGAATCCTACGGTAAGGTTTCTGCTCATAGCTGCATTTAACCATATAGATTCTACATTTCATATCAAAAAGATTTGTACTAAACGCAAGAGCAGACCCCCATTGGCCTGCACCGGTTTCTGTTACAAGTCTCTCAATACCCTCCTTCATATTATAGTAGGCTTGAGCAACAGCGGAGTTAGGTTTATGACTACCAGGTGGACTAACACCCTCCCACTTAAAATATATCTTAGCGGGGGTTTTCAAAGCTTTCTCAAGTCGCTCAGCTCTATATAACGGAGTTGGACGCCATAGTCTATAAATTTCTCTTACCTCCTCTGGTATAGGGATATATCTCTCCTTACTGACTTCTTGCTCTATGAGACCTTTTGGGAATATCGCTTTGAGATCCTCTGGTTTAACAGGTTCCAATGTTTTAGGATTCAGAGGGGGATCCAATGGAGTAGGTAAATCCGCTTGTATATTATACCAATACCTTGGAATCTCCTCTTCATCCAATATAATCTTCTTCACGAATCAACCCTCGAAATAGTTTTGAAGTAATAGAAAAGTATAGATCATTTAAAGATAACTGTTGGAAATAAACAGTAGAGTTATATATACGGAAATGTTTTTCTGATACCAAAACCTAGGGGTATATGGGATGGGATACCTAGGATGAAAAACCTTAGTTTGCATTCTAGAAAACCCGCTCATACCTTGGAGGAGGAGAGATGGAGGAAGGAGAAAATATCTTGGAGAATTATGCAGAGATCGTGAGTAAAATCGATTCGTTAATAGAGAAAATTGAAAGAGAAAAACCCTTGAACTCTACCGAAATAGGAGGTCAACAGAAATCAGAGGTATACTTCTTAGATAGAAATAGACAAGGAGGGGTATTATTCTATGAAACCTCTTCTCTTGAAGGAGGATTATTAATAGAGGAAAAGAATAAAAAGGGGATAAAAAAGGCGGATACTAAAACCAAGAGGAAAACTAGGGAATTAACGAATGAATTAAGTAAACAGAAGAGTACACTGGAGGAGAAAAGATTTGGATGGAAAAACCTTGGTAGCAGGAGAATCATGTATGATGATGACTTGAAGGAATATGTATACCAAGTTATTGAACCAGAGTTGACAGAAGAAGAAGAGGAATTAAAGAAGGAACTAATAGATTTATTTAGGTTACAAGTAGATGTAGATGTAACAGGAATGGATGAGGGAAGGAGAATAAAGGAGTTAGAGAAGATCCTTAATAGACTCATAGAGGATAATAATATAGAAGTATCAGAGGAATCGAAAGATAAAATCTTCTACTACCTAATACAGGAATTTGTAGGGTACGGTAAAATCGATATATTAATGAGAGATGATGGAATAGAGGATATATCCTGTGATGGAGTAGGTATCCCCATCTTCATTTATCATAGGGATTATGAATCCATCAGAACAAATATTGTATTTGAAGACGAGGAGGAGATTGACTCATTTGTAATAAAACTTGCTCAAATATGCGGTAAGCAACTCTCAGTCTATGAACCCATAGTGGATGGAAAACTACCCGATGGTTCTAGATTACAAACAACTCTTGCTAAAACAGTTACACAAAGCTCCACTTTTACTATCCGTAGATTCCGAGAAAACCCATTAACATTTATCGATCTAATGAATAACAATACACTCTCGATTGATATGGTTGCCTACTTTTGGATGATTATAGAGTATGGTACATCTATACTATTCTGCGGTGGCACAGCTAGTGGTAAAACAACTACACTCAATGCTTTATCATTATTTATACCACCATCCTCTAAGATAGTTTCTATTGAAGATACAAGAGAGATCAATCTACCACATGAGAACTGGATAGCAGGTACAACTAGAGCAGGATTCACAACATCTGAGACACATAAAACAGGTAAAGATATAGATATGTTTGATCTCATAAAGGCAGCTCTAAGGCAGCGTCCCCGGGTGATAATCGTTGGAGAGGTGAGAGGAAAAGAAGCATATACTCTGTTCCAGGCGATGGCTACTGGGCATCTATCTTATTCAACGATTCATGCAAGTGATATGCAAACACTTATACAGAGATTAGAGAGCCCACCAATCTCTCTACCCAGATCACTGTTAACATCTCTAGATGTCGTAGTGTTTCTCAACGCTGTTCAAATGGCTGATGGAAAAGTCCGTAGGAGAGTAACTAGTGTAGTGGAGATAGTTAAACAAGACCCTGAGACAGGTAGGATAATATCAGTGACGCCTTTCAGATGGATATCACCTATAGAGGATCGTTTTGAATACAGCGGTGGAAGCGTTATACTAGATAAGATTCGCAGAGAAAGAGGGTGGAGTATAGAACAGCTTAACCAAGAATTGGAGAATAGGAAGAAAGTGTTAAGATGGCTTCAGAAGCATAATATTAAAACCTATAGAGAGTTAGGTAAAATCGTTGCTGAATATAAGAAGGATCCAGAAACAGTTTTGAGGAAAATAGATGAAAATGGTTGAGTCTATATGAAAAGTAATAGATTCTCCCAGTTCTCACTGCATTTCTTCAAAAAAATACTTGATGATAGATTTAGAGGAGATGATGAAAAAAACTTGTTGATGGAGAAAGCAAATATAGGTATGCCTTATGAGGAATACCAATCCCTAGCTTACATGAACACTCTACTAGTAGCTATAATAGTAACCATCATCTTCACCATCTTATACCTAATAATACCTGAGTTCCCATGGATTCTAATACCTATAATAGTAGTGGGGACAATAGGAGTAACACAACTGGCATACTGGTACTACCCATTATATGAAGTGAAACGTAGAGCTAATAGTATTGAGAGATTCCTACCTTACTCCATTAATTTTATAAGCACAATGGCTGAAACCGGTATATCCCCAGCTGAGATATTTAGGACACTAGCTAAGACAGATATCTATGGTGAGATTCAGAATGAGGCTAAGAAGATTACAAAAGAGATAGATGTAATGGGTGTCGACGCTATAACAGCGTTGAAACATGGTTTAGAACGTACACCCTCTAAGAAATTCAAAGCCTTCCTACAAGGTTTAATTGGTACCATCCAAACAGGTAGTAGCCTAGGAGCATTTCTATCATCAAGCGTAGAAAGATACATGAGAGAAGACTTACTGGCTAGAAAGAAGAACCTGGAATTCCTGGGTCTCATCGCTGAATTATTTGTGATGGCAGTAATCGCGTTCCCATTATTTCTAGTGATAATTATCTCCATAATGGGTTTCATAGGTAAAACAACTTCTAATCAGTTTGATATAATCTATCTATTATCATTCATCATGTTACCTTTAGCATACTATGGATTCTATGTACTAATAAAATCTACTTGCCTAGAAGAAATAGGGAAAGGTAGGGAGGAGAAACCATCTACGTTTAAAGAATTCTATGATGCTAATAGAGCATCAGTTCATATAATCCTATCGTCAATAGTAGCACTAATCGTATTCTATATAGTGCTTATGCTTCTCCAATTTATAGGTACATTATCTCTCACCCCCTACAATATACTCGAGGTTGTCTTCCTTTCATTCCTAATAATCGTTGGACCCTATGGATTCTATAGTTACCTAGTTAATCAACGTAGAATGGAGATACAGAATAAATTCCCAGAGTTTCTAGAGAGTGTTGGTAACTCATTATCAGCTGGTATGAGTATATTCGATGCAATAAGAACCTCCTCTAAAGGTAAATATGGTAAACTTACACCTGAGTTAAAGAAGATGAATGCAGAGTTATCCTGGAATATACCTATAAAAACAGTTTTCCTAAACTTTGCTCGGCGGATGAAGAATCCATTACTTAAGAGATCAGTGATCACCATTAATAGAGGTATAGAGATGGGTGGGAATACACCCAAGATATTCCTTGCTGCTGCAAAAGAGATTAGACAAGTAAACGAGGTTAGAGAACAAAGGATAACGAATATGAGTATGTATACCATAGTTATCATAATGTGTTTCCTTGTTTTCCTATTCATAATGTATGTAATCAACAACACCTTGTTTTCATACTTCTTTGATTTCCAAGCAAAAGAAGGAGACCTAGGTAGTGTGATAAATATTGTTGACTACACTAGGTTACACTATGCATTATACTCCTTTGTATTCGTACAAGGAGTAGGATCGGGTTTACTAGGAGGATTTCTACTAGATGGAACCCTCTCATCCGGGGTTAGATATAGTTTCATTCTTGGAATAATATCTATCATAGCATTCAAATTATTATTCTAGGAGGAGAGATGGGGTATGGAAAAGAGGAATCATGGAGTATCAGAGATAGTTGGAACAGTATTATTATTAGCTATAGCTGTATCCCTATTTGCTGTTCTACACGTAGTGATCCTAACTTCCCCTGTAAATGAGGTTTCATCTGCACCAAAAGCTGTTATCACCGCTTCTCTTAGAAACCAAACTATTATTTTAGAACATCAAGGAGGAGAATCACTAAAAATTGGGGATACAAAGATTATACTAGATATAGGTGGAGAAGAAAAAATTATTCCACTAAACTCTTCTTTCTTCATAGATGAGAATGGTAATGGAGAATGGGATATAGGAGAAGAGATAATATATCAGTACCCCCAAGATATAAAGGGTTTACAAGTAGAAACCAGTGTAGTCGATGAGAATAGTAATACTCTTCTTTTCACAGGGGTCTTACAGAGAGGAAAGAAAGAATTATCACCCTATGTCACAACACTTTATGCTACTGATATCACTAGTACTTCTACTAAACTCTGGATGGAATATAATTTTAGAAACCATAGTGGACTCATAAGATTCTCCTATAAACCTTTAAATGGAAACTGGGTTGATACAAACTGGGTTTCAAAGAGTGGATCAGGAATATATAGTGAGACCATAGATGGGTTACTAAGCACCACGTATATATTCAAAGCGGAGTTACTCTACAACTCAACTATAATAGAGGGAGAGGAGAAACAATTCTCAACAATAGCAGGTTTAGATACATTTGTAGAATCTATTAAACCCTACACAGTAGTGTATTCACCTATAACTATTAATGCATCTGGTAATGTAGATCTAGATAAAGTAGTTTTATGGTATAGGTATTCCCCTGATAACCAATCTTGGAGTAGTAGCTGGTGGAATAACGAATGGAGTAAAAGGAAACTAATCACCATAAAAACCACAAGTGGAACAACACCCAAGGGATACCAAATAACAATAAACATAACATACGATAATGATATGAAACCAGACTTCAGCGACATAAGAATCATAAACTACCAAGACAACAAAACAAAAATACCATACTGGATAGAAAACAAAGAAAACCAAAAATGGGTAAAAATATGGATAAAAACACCAAACCCCATAACAACAACACCACAAAAAATATGGCTATACTACGGAAACAACCAAGCAACAAGCGAAAGCAACGGAAAAAACACCTTCGAATTCTTCGAAGACTTCA
>CAZCPZ010000066.1:0-7643 GCA_964499875.1 uncultured Thermoplasmatales archaeon
GCATTCTTTCTTTCATCCATCGTTATAATCTGGTATAATACCTAATTTTATTTTAGTCCTTGTTTGGTTTGAACCAAACAAAAACCATGTTATTATAAAGGGTTAGTCTCATATAGATTTGTAGGATGAGTAAAGTTGTTTTAGATATCAACGCATTTAAAGCCCTTGCATCAGAGACTAGATTGGAAATCCTAAGAGCCCTAGATGAGAGAAGTATGACTCTTAATGAGCTTAGTGAGAAATTGAATCTCAATAAAGCCACTGTCCATGAGCATCTCATGAAACTCCATGAAGCAGGTCTTATTAAGAGGAAGACAAGAGAGAGACACAAATGGGTTTACTATAAACTTTCTTGGAAGGGATCTTCCCTTCTTCACCCAGATAATACTAGAATAGTTGTGTTGTTTACTGCTTCCATTGTCGCATTGCTTATCGGAGTGACTTGCTCTATTAATGTAATGTGGAGTCAACCGGAGTTTATGGATTATGATCTTATGGAGAAGAATACTCTACCTATGGAAGATGTAGGTGAAACATCTGGTGGAACTAGAGGTTTTGAGGAGCCTTCAGCTACAGGTTTATTTATACCCTTAGTGTCTGTAATAATATTTATCATACTAATCATAGCTACTATATGGTTGTACCGTGAGAATAAAAACCCCCGGCTTTAAGAGTGGATATAGATGGGTATCCCACTTAACTTTACTATCTCCGATATTGAGAAGGAAGTTGAGGAGAGAAAGGTAACATCAACTGTTAGAAGTTTAGGATTCATCAGAAGATTCAATATTAGAGTTGGATCAATTGTTGAGATAAAACTCCATAGAAGAAGAATAGGATTCGCTTTGGTTACCGATGTGAAACCTCTAAGTGAGAAAGAATCTTCCAACCTAGAATTCCTTAAAAGTAAAGGTTTTAAGACAGATACGTTTATCCCAAATAATCTCTATTTGATAGAGTTTAAGTGGATGGATTCTTAGACCTCCCTTCTGGTTAACCAATCATATATTATAGGGTATACTTCTTCTCTCACATGTAAACCTAGAGTTAGATCTATATGTCCATAATCAGTTCTATATCCATTGTCTCTAGAGAGTATTATCATAGTTACATCACTACTACCTACTCTACTGGTGGTGTATTGTATATCTGAGAGAGGAGCCACAGTATCTGCACCTCCACCCATTGCTAGTAGAGGGGAGATGAAGTTTGATAGATTCTCTGTGTAGCTATATGGTTTGAAGACATTGGGAAGATAAGGGATTTTATCTAGTATATCATAAAACCAAGGGTAGCTTGGGTATCTACAAAAAGTGTGATGTCGAAAGAAAATCGAGAAATGATTTAAAACCCTTGATGAGATAGTATTATCCATACCTTTATCGATGTAAACTTCTAGTATATTTGGATCTATGTTTCCTTTTGAAGCTCCAAGTTCTATAAACCTATCTCTTAGTTCCGGTAGTTCTCTTAGTATCTCTGCTGCATTGAATGGAATGGAGAGACGCCTAGGGCATAGTCTCGTTAATATGTTTAATAGCAAGGGTTTTTGTTTAAATCTTGTTGGTGACCCCAAGGTGACTACTCCCTTGAGATTCCTTCTACCAGCAGGTGTCTCACCATAAGCATATGCTATCATTCCACCCATACTTTTTCCAATCCAATACACGGGTTTTTTGTCTTTATGATACTGGTTTTGTATGTATCTAATGATTGTTGGGATATCTTTATCTATATAGTCATCGACACACCACTTGTATTTCTCTGGATGTTCATTTGGTGAAAACGTTGGTGGATCTCCTCTTCCCCTTAACTCTACTACCCATACATCAAATGATAAATCTTTTTCTATCCCACCTCTTGATAGATATGCTGCTAGACTGTATTTATTCCACTCCTCGCTTTCATATTCCCCAAAATCAACGGATAATCGGTTACCTGCTAGTCCATGGCAGATAATAACTGGTGTCTCTGCTTGTTTCTTTGTAGCTGCTGGGTAGTAGAATAATCTCAGTCTCCATCCATCAGATGTTGGTGTAGTGAGATGGACTTCTCGTGTCACAATTCTACCCTTTATATTATTAGAGTATATCTACGTTATTATGAAGAATAAGAAAGGGTAAATGGTAAAGGTTTTTCATTAGATTATTATTAGAAACCTTTAAAGATAGTCATATGGATACATCCTCTTCCGTTCTTAAGTTTAGCATCCCGAGGTTTGTGTATATGGAAGATGATCTCAGTTTATTAGGTGTGTCTCCATCGGATAGGAAGAAACTGGAGAACATGGGTATCACTACTTTGGAGCAGATCGCTGTGATGTCACCGCAGACGCTTGGTATGGGACCGAGTAAAGGATCTATGCTAATCCAGAGAGCACGCAATATTCTTGCAAATAATAATATTGTTAGTATTGAGATTAAGGATGAGGATACCATTGAGGTCCAGGTTAAACGTGTCGATAGAGCGATTAAGAAATCTGTTGCTAATATGTTCGATGTATTGATATCTGGATGGGGCAATGCTGCGATTGAGACAAAAGGTAATACACTTATCCTAAAGAGGAGGTCACCTAAGTTTGATAAAGTCCTTCAAAAGGCTAAGGAGCTTCAAGAGATTTTTGAAGCAAAAAAGATTGAAGAACGAGAGAAACTAGGTATCTATCTACCAGAGGATGAGTTAATTGAGTTCGCAAGGGAGAGAGGGTTTGAGGGGTTCTGGAGAAACGTTTTCCAGGAGATTCAGGGTAATGAGGTTATGAAGAAGGCTATAGCTACTAGTATGTTCTCTGCTTTTGAGGAACCAGTTCATACTCTTATAATTGGGGAACCTGGTAGTAGTAAAACCATGGCTAAGGAGATAATAAGCGAGCGTTTCACAGATATTGTAAACGTCGGTGCAAATACTACTCGCTCTGGGTTGGTGTGTAACCTCGGTACTGGTGACCTTGGAGTGTTACCACATGCTCATCATAAAATTGTTCTAGTTGATGAATTTGATAAGATACCTGAAGAAGACATAGAGTATTGCTATGAACTTCTATCTAATGGGAAGTGTAGTGTTCATTCTGCCAAGATTCATCAGAATATTACCAGTAATTTTATTATGATCGCTTTTGCAAACCCTAAAACGAAGGTTTTCACTAGGAACGCCATCGATGAGATAGGTTTATCACCTCTACTTGTTAGTAGATGCGCCTTGATTGTTAGAGTAAAGAATATTAGTAGAGAAGATAGAATAAACCTTTTTCTAAGAAAGTTTTATCAAAGCGGCGAGATACAGGAGAAACATGAGTATTATGATCAATGGATTCGACTCTCTCGAACCTATCACCCGGAGATTACTGCTTCAAAGAATGTAGTGGAGAGGTATATTAGGGAGATAAATGATATCGTTGAGAGATATTATTCAACCAAACTTAGGAGAGATCTTAGAATGGCTGACTATATACGACGTATTCCTATAGCCATAGCAAGGGCTTCTTTTTCACCAGTTGATGATAATGTTATTGAGGAGGCTGAAAAACTTATAAAGGATTCTATTCAAACATGGTTTGAGTAGGATAAGATGAGAAGTTAAAGAAGGAGCTGATGGATTTTGAAACTTCAACCATTAAGTATGCAAAAAGAATCCCTAAAAAAGAAGCAAGCTCCATCTCAGAGTAAAAACTATAGAGATGGATTCTTAGAGGGAATAGAAGAATCCTTTAAACAATTCAAGTTAACTATTGAGCTTTATAGGAAGTACAAAGACAATGTTAAACTCCTAATGGAGGAACAGAATAATGTCTGGAGGAAATGGGTTGAATACTATGAGAAACAAAAAAACATTGACAAAGATAATTTCCTTCAGAGATACAATGATTGGCTTTTCAGTTACATCTTTGATGATGAGAGTAGTAAGGAATGGATTAAATTATAAAACCTGTAGGTATATTAACTAGGGATGTACAACAAATCTTTTAAATAATAAAAATTATTAAAATTATTATAAAAATATGTTGAGGGTGTTCAATGTCTCAATTTAAAGATTTATCAACCTTTATAAGCCTATTTCCATCATCACCACTAGTAATGGATACACTTATGAAGCTTAGATTAGTGATTACAATGATATTTCTATTTAGTACGATAGCTATCATCCTAGTTTTTGTTACTCTGATACTACCAGCAGTTATACTTTTTCTATTAAGTTATCTAATGGTTTTCGTATTAATGATTAAACTATTCATAGTTAGAGAACTATAGGGGATTATAATATACAACAATTTCATCTTAATTGATAGCGAAACAGAGATAAATAAGGTTAAAGGGTAAAAGAAGAGATATATCTTTTATTAAATTTTCTTGGATTTTGAAGAAACCCTTCTTCTTTTAGATTTATTCCCTCTGGGTTGATTTTTTGTTTTCTTTCTATTATTAGTTTTCCGTGAAAGTTTTTCTTCTATATCTTTTCTCCATGTATTGATTAGGTTATCTAGTGTCTCATTCAACTTGATTGTATCTCTTATGAGTTGAAGAGACTTTATAGGTATTGGATGAAGAGTGTCAAAAGGTAAATCAAATTCCTCACAAATGAAGGGATCAAGTAGACAGCTATATTGCTTTAAACCATTTTTATCTTCAAGCCATCCGAGGAGAATACCTATTCTACGGTTATCTTTATCACATATTACTCTCTCTATAAGATCATCTATTGGCCAATTTGTTTCACCACATGGAGCTACTCGTCTCCACTTCTTCGATAGCTCCTCTAATCTATCCTTAACAATTATACTATCTCCCGCATCCTTTATCTTGTCAAGTGTTATCGGTATAAGTTTTGTAGTTCCTCTAAACCAAGTGTCTCTAATGTTTTCATATCCACGTACACCTATACACTCTGATCCATCTTTAATCTTCCATATTTTGTCAACAACTCCGATTAAGACACCAGTTGGGTCATACACTTCTCTACCTATCAGATCCATCTTCCTCATTTCCATCCCTCTAAAGAAAAAACTTTACACTATTTAATTTTTGGTAAAAATTGCTTTTTATTCTATTCTTTTAGCATCTTTAGTGTGTAATAGAATCTCTGTATAGCAGTTAAGTTCCCAACAACCGCTATATATACCAATAGCCATTCGAGTAGAGTGAGCTTTAGAATAAACACTATGTTATGTTGTAGTAGGATATACTGTGCAACTGGTATAATCGTTAATAAAGCGAGACGATCTGCTCTACCTAGTAAGCCTTTGTATATTCTTTTATATCCCACTGCTTGTGCTTGTGTACCCATATAGCTTGTTAGAAGCATACCTACTACGGCGAAGAAACCTATTCTTAGATCACACCATTTACTTAGAGATAATCCTCCTACTATGAATACATCAGCGTATCTATCCAATGCATGATCCAAGAAATCTCCTCGTGAGTTACTCCTCTTAGTCATCTTAGCGACTTTTCCATCAAGTGCATCTAGTAAACCATTTATGAAGACAAATAAGGAAGACAATGGTAGATATAAACCTCTGGTCTCGGAGGAGTAGTAGAATAGTATACCCGCTATTATCGAAGATAATAGAGCCAACCATGTGAGTACATCCGGGTTTATCTTTATAACCATCTTAGCTACCTTTGAAAGTAAGGGGTCTACCTTACCTCTAAGAGCATCCAGAACCATCTATTCCTTCCACCAATCTAGGATTTCCTCTGACCAATCTATTCTACCAATAGATAGTTTCTCATCCCTTTTGAATCCTGATTCTATGAGTTCTAATATTATATCTGCAACTTCTTTTGGTTGAAGATTAGTAGTATCAATCTCAAATAATTTATCTCTGCTATGTTTTTCTACTGCCTCACATAATATTATATCTAGTATCTCAGCTTCTACATTTTCCTTAATCTTCTCTTTATTCCAATTCCTATTCCGTAGACGCCTCCATAGCGTTTCAGGGTGACATCGAAGTATGATAACATAGTCAACATTTTTAAGGAGGTGAGAGAGGTGACCTTCAAGTATAACCAAGTTTTCATAGTCACCATAGGTTTTAGATATATAATCATCTAGTTTTTCTACATCTATGATATAGGTGCCTCTTCTTTCATCGTATCCATCTACAAATTTTTTCTCTACAGCTAACTTTCCTAGGTGTACTACGTAGAAACCATTATTCTCTAGGATTTCAGCGATTGTTGTTTTACTGGTACCCGGGGTACCTGTTATAGCGAGTATCATGAAACTATCTCAATATAGTCATAGCCTCTGAACCCTTCTTTGAAACAATAGTGTACCTCTTGATAATTCTTCCTGAACTCTTTTACATCTTCTCTAACCTTAGCTGGGTCCTCATCTTTTAGTAATACCCTCTCGTAGAATACCGCTATCTCCTCCATCTCTAATTCCTTCATACCGATCCTTGTTACCTCTGGTGTACCTATTCTTATACCGGATGGATTAAGTGGATCCGTGTCACCGGGTATAGTATTCATGTTAGTGATTATACCTGCATCTGCTAGTTTCCTAGATGCTTCTTTTCCTTTACCAGGTCCAATCTCAAGTAGTACCTGATGTGACTCTGTAAATCCGAGTTTTTCACCAAATACTTTGAATCCTCTTTCATACAATGCTTCTGCTAGTTTCTTAGCATTCTTAATGGTTTGTTTAGCATAAGCTTCTCCAAACTCTAAGTGTTCTGCAAAGGCTATTGCTTTTGCCGCAACATGATGCAAGTGATAAGAGGATGTTACACCTGGGAAGACTCCGAAGTTTAGTCGCATCAAGAAGGATTTATCCTCATCTGTATCGCCTTTATGATCAGATAACACCACTCCTCCCTGTGGACCTGGTAGGGTTTTATGTGTACTACCCGTCATTACATCTGCTCCTTCTCTAAGTGGATCCTGGAATTGCCCACCAGCTATTAACCCTAATACATGTGCTGCATCATATACTAGATAAGCTCCCACTTCATGTGCTGCCTCAGCAAGCTCCTTGATAGGGCTTGGGAAGAGGAACACTGATCTACCATTCAATGCAAGTTTTGGTTTAATTTTCTTTATGAGTTTAACTGCTGCATCAACATCAATGTTCATCTCTTCATCATTAAAAGGGTATGATACCAAGTTGATTCCTCTAACTGCTGCTGCACCCCATTTACCAAATGATATGTGTGCACCATTAGCTAAGTCTAACACTACAGCGGTTTCCCCAGGTTTAATAAGTGCTTTAAGTACAGCCATGTTAGCTGTTGTACCAGCAGTTGGTCTCACATCTACATAGTTACACTTGAATAATTTTTTACCAAGCTCAATAGCTTTTTCTTCTACTTTATCAAAGTATTGACAACCTTCATAGTATCTCTGCCCAGGTGTTCCCTCAGCATACCTACCATGGAAATCTGTTAACAACATCTCTTTACAGAGAGGAGATAAGATGTTTTCACTAGCGATCATAGGTATAGATTCAGAGTAAAACTTATTGTTTTCTCTTGCTTGTTGTCTAACGTATTCAACCTCATCATACCAACTCATGGAAACCACTCACCTTTCCTCTCCTAAACATGGTTAACCATAAAAAGGTAATGGAGGAGAGGGATTATATTTCTATTAACTCTCTCGGTGACCTTGGTAATATCCTTACAACTTCTCTTGTTACTA
>CAZCPZ010000067.1:0-7617 GCA_964499875.1 uncultured Thermoplasmatales archaeon
GCACCAGCTACTGTAGTAATCATCCTTGCAAGAACTGTTGCAAGAGCAGCTCCTTGTGCACCCATTCCAAATAATTTTAGTCCTAGGCTTCTCACATCCTTTGGTATCAAAATAAAATTTAATGCTATATTTGATATAGTCATTATAACTATTCTATTCCTGTTAAATCTTGGTAGATTCATGCCATCTAGTTTCACTGCATAGGGTCTAGATAATGCTTCAAGTAGAACAAATACTGGTAGAACCTGCATCACACCTATTGCAGGGAGGTATTTATCACTGAGTAATATATGTATTATTGGTTCAGCTAGGACAACCATTAAAGTGATGATTGGGAAGGTTATCATGCTAAGGTATCTCTCTGCCTTCAGAGAGACGTTTCTTATCTCATATAAGTTATTCCTGGAGTGGTACTCGGAGATAGTGGGGAATAATAGTGTTCCAACGGCTGTAACGAAGAGTATCAGGAATCTAGATAGGTTGTGTACAGCGAAATACTCTCCTACTTCCCCTGCACTCCAGAATAACTGTATGAATACTTTATCTATATTCGCCATTATAGCAAAAGATATTGCTGCCATAGCTGCAGGGATTGCAAATTTAGTGTAATCCCTAGCGTATCTTAGAGAGGGTTTATCGATGGGGTATTTCCTGAAGAATAGGAAAGAAAAAGCAAAGTTAAATACCCCCCCTAGAAGGTAGGTGTATGCGAGAGCTAGTGGTCCAAGGTTGGATATAGCAACGTAGATTGTAGCTGAAATCCTTACAAGAGTATAAATGAAGTAAGGTAACTGTGCTTTAACTGTTTCCTTCTTAGCGTTAAAAGTAGAAGTCATAATTCCTGTTATTGTACCAAGAGTGATCCATGACAACATTATATATATAGCTTCTTCATGTAGATGAGATTCAAAACCTCTACCTAATACATATTTCCATGTAAATATTGATCCGATAACGGCGGATGCCAGTAAACCAGCTAAGAGTAGTTTAATTACAGCAAAGGTTGCTATACATTTACCAAGGTCTTTACCCTCAGATACACGTTTAATATGAGCTTGATCAAAACCTAGGCTTCCAAATAATGCGTATAGAGCAACGAATCCTTGAGCGAAGCCAACTACACCATACTCCCAGGGATCCATATACCTAGAGATGAAGAAGAGACCGATGTAACCTAGGATGCCATTGGCGATTTGAGTAACAATGATGAGGGCGGATTTACGAGCAATCACGAAGATAGATTAAATAAGGGTTTGTTTAAAAGTATATAGGATTGTTATTCAGTTACATGTTATTCAAAAAGGATATTCCTAGTTTTATTGGTTGTTCAGGATCATACAAGGTCTAGCTTTTTATTTTGGATTGAAATTATTCTATGTGAATGCTTAGAAGAGTTAGTTGCATCTCAAAAGCCTTTTCTATCTTTAAACTTTTGTTAATTTTTACTGAAATCAAGTTTTCTATGTAACCAAGTGTGTGCATCTACTGCATATACTATTCGGATCAAAGAATCTTCGCCTGAAATCCATAAATTTCTCTCCATTCCACGCTTTTCTAAAAGATTCCTCTAGTATATTTCCAAGATTAAAAACTTTGGTGCCTTCTATACTGGCAGCATGGAGTGATGAAACCATTCCATGTGATATAGGTGTACCTCCTTATGAATTTACAGTTTAATGCGTATTCTTTTCTTGAATCATAGATTATCAGTTTTATATCCAGTTTCTTAGCTAGTTCAGTTGATTTCTCTCTAACTTCTTTTATCTTTTCTCCATGTATCTCTTTTGTTTTTCCTATTATATAGTTCCTCTGCTGATTTGAGGTTGCTTTAGCTGGAGCCCAAGTAGCAATCACGTCATCTAAACCTATAGAGTAAGTATATCTTATCATGTTAGGTAACTCTTTGAGTGTTTCGTCGCTTACAACTATCGTGATGAGCATTCTTGTTTCAGATTGTTTTTCTCCTTTTAGTTTAGAGAATTCTTCTATATTCTCTCTCACTTTATCAAGAGAGACAACTCCTCTTATGGAATTATATCCTCCTTCATCTAGAGTATCTAGAGAAAAATGTATCTCATCTATACCTAATTCTAGTAACCTATTCATGATGTCTTTATTTAGACAGAGAGCATTTGTAGCGAATTCAATTCTTACTCCTTTTCCTTTTAAGTAATTCCATCATTTTAAATATATCTGGGTTAAGAAAAATTTCTCCTAGTTCTTAAACATGGGAGAGAAAAGGGAATTGACGAATAACTTTTAGGAAACCCCTAAATCCATGTTGCCTTTTCTCTTTTATCTCGGTAAGGATTTATACACATTTGGCATTCATGTTACAAAGTTTCGTTGGTTCTATCTGTGCAGTAACGAGTAGTGGATAAGCGAATGATGCCTTTTATGTGATCTATTATGAGATGGAAGACTAGGTTAATATCATAGATTACACCGAAGATGTATCCTCTTACAAGGAGTATTCTTTTCATAGTGGAGAGGTTTTCTAGAAATCCATCTCTTAAACTATGTGGCAATGGTATCCATTTTTAAAGCAGATTCAGAGAGGTCTTTTAATGTTTCTATATTTCTAAAATACTCTCCTAGCCTTCGGTTTCCCCTCCTTTTATTATGATGTTTTTCTTACTACCTGATGTTTTTCTTACTACCCCCTACTTTCTCTTCTTAGCTTTGAGAGTAGTTATTCTATGAATAAATTTCCCATAGTATCCGATTTATACTATTCTCTTTTTTAATGTTCCCTATCTCAGACGCAGTTGAAGTTAATTTTTCTGTAGAAGCATCGATGTAACATTTATGATTTCTCTATACATTTACTTGTAGTAGGTCTCTTATCGCTTTCCTAACTGCTTCATCGGATTCATATTTTGGTTTCCACCCGAGTTTCTCTATCTTAGTTATATCAAACTGGAATCTTGGTACATCCCCTTTCCATCCTCTCTTTCCACCCGTGTATTTAAACCTCACGTTTTCTAGCTTCATCTCTTCTACGATCATCTCAGCTATCCTCGTAACCTCTGTGGCGCCATGGCTTCCAAGGTTGAATAAGTTGATTTGCTCACCTGCTTTTTCAAAACCAAATAACATTCCTTTTACACAATCTTTTACATAAAGATAATTCTTTTTCTGTTTACCATCTCCTAGTATCTCTAGCTCTCTCGGGTTTCTACGGAGTTTATCTATAAAATCTACTATTACTCCATGTGTCCCTCTTTCTCCTACCACATTAGCGAACCTGAAAATCCAGCTTTGCATGTCAAAGGTGTGGGAGAAGGAACTTATGAGTCCTTCACAGGCTAGTTTTGCCGCGCCATAAACTGATATTGGTAGTAGTGGCCCATAGTTTTCTGGTAGAGGCTTTGGTGGTGTTTCACCATATACCGTGCTACTGGAGGAGAAAACAATTTTTTTAACATCTCTCCTTCTCATAGCATCAAGTAGGTTATAGGTTACTATGATATCCTCTTTAGCTACTTCTGGTTTCTCTCTACCTATGCGTACATCTGGTTTTGCAGCTAAGTGGAAAACTACATCATGGTCTTCTATTTCTTCTAATACACGTTCTTCATCTAATAAATCTGCTTTTATAAATCTAAAGTTTTCTTTATTCAAGTGTCGTTTAATGAATTCTTTTCTACCGGAGCTCAAATTATCAAAAACTGTTACCTCATGTTCCTCTATCAATAATTCATCCACTAGGTGACTACCTATAAACCCTGCTCCACCTGTAACGAAACATTTCATGAGCGAGGAGTAACGTTGTCTAGATTAAGTATTTTCCTATAGCCTTTTCTTTAGTAGAATCCTTTTTAGAGTTGTCCAATGATTTTCACCTTGATAGATATTGCATTTATTGAAGTAATCACTCCACTTGAAGTCAATTAACTCGTATCTCATTTTATTTGATATATGTAATAATACTATTGTGAAGGTTATTATCCATGGTATTGCTAACATCATCTTGGTCTCCTCACCACTCTAATTTATACTACCGTCCAAGTTTTTGTTTTTTTAAAACTTGTGTGAATTCATATTTTGGAGTACCTTTTTGTTTTTAAAAGTATATAGCCAATTATTCATGGATTCCGGGGAAAATGGTTCCTGTAGAGGGGTATGAGAATAAAGCTATCAACAGTAAGAAGGGTTCGTGTAATTATCGCTGTATGTGTGAAAAGTTACGTAGGATAAACTTAGTGGCAAAGATATAGGTTTATCTAGTTTAAATGTGCTAAAGGGGAGTTGGTAAAGCAAGGAGGTTATTGAGAATGCACTTGAAGTAGCGTATAGTCTAGATTAATCTATCAACTGGGCTTAGATTCAAGTTTAAACCTAATTCACTGGGTTTCTTACCAATTGCAAGTCCTATTAGTTGCGTTAGATAGAATACTGGTACACCTAGTTTCTCTCCAATTGTAGAAGCTGCTTTATCTTGCCTTGCATCTAGCATCCTCCCACCATAGGGGCATACTATTGCTATTGCATCAAAACCTCTATCTTTTACAGCTTTTATTTTCTCCCCGGTTTTAGTTAAAGCTGCTTCTCTATGTGTAACCATTAATGGTCCACCGCAACAGTTTAGTTTCTCAGAGTAATTCCATGTTTCCCCACCTATTGCTTTTATTATCTTTCCCATCTTGCTTGGGTGTTCTGCTTCATCTGGTCTACCAGCACCGGTGTATCTAATTGTGTGGCAACCATAGTGACAAGCTATCCTCCATTTAATAGGTTTCTCGACTCTCTCTTTTATCCTCTCTAATCCTATTACATCATATAATAGATCAACTGTGTGGAATATTCTGCTATCCCCTTTATACTCTAATCCCTCTTTCTCTCTTAGCTTCTCAACTATCTTCTCTCTAAGCTCCCTGGAACTGTTAAGTCTATTCATTGTTTCCACTAGTGATAGATGTCCTAGGGGGCAAGGTGCATACATATCTAATCCTTTTTCCTCGCATATAGCAATGTTTCTGGCTGCTAGGTACATCTGCATTAACATGTTGATGCTTCTAATAGGTGCTCCACAGCAAGAGGTATTCTCTAGATCTACTAGTTCTATATCAAATTCTGGTATAACATTTCTTATAGAGATCTCATAGTTGTATTGCTCTGTTTGCATCAAGCAACCAAGGTATAAACCTAGCTTCTTGGTCATACTAATCTCCTCTCATAGTTTCTCTGCTGCCAGCTCTGTTAAAGCTGACACGAAACCATTCATATTCTTAGGTTGACTCAGGCTTGGTAAACCTAGTTTCTCTCTACTCCATTTTTCATTGTTTTTATCTAGAACCTCTAATGGTTCTTGTATATACCCTCTTGATAGTATCCCCTGTAATAGGTTTTGGTAATCCCCCGGTATGGATTTACCTGATGCTACAAACCAGTTTTTGAGTATGAACATTACTTCTACTGGGCTCATCTCCTGTGGGCATCGTTCTTTGCATTTGTAGCATCCCACGCAAGTCCATAGTAGATCAGAGTTCACCACTTCTTCTATGAAACCTGTTTTAACAGAAGCCATTATAGAGTGAGGTTGTAATTCTAGTAGTTTCATCGCTTCGCAACCAGATGTACACTTAGCGCATTGGAAGCATAGACTAGGGTTTTTAATACCAAGTATAGCTAGTTGTCTTATAAGCTCATCCTGTCTATCCTTATCCGGATTAGACATGTTGAATAAATCAGTTATATCCACCATACTATGATACCTCCTTTAGATACTCGGCTATTTCTATGCAACTCCTCTGGAATTTTTGTCCATCTGGTGTTAGAATCTCTATGAATCTTAACCTATTAGTGTCGATTCCCTTCTCCCCTAGAATCCTCTTTGCCTCTATGTATTTCTCTTCTGCTGCTTCTGTACCATCTATGTAGTGGCATAATCCTTTTGGGCAAGCAAATATCATTACTCCTTTTGCACCTTTTTCAAATGGATATAGTATGTCTTCCACGCTTAGTCTACCTACACATGGTAGCTTCACTATTTTTACAGTTGCAGGGTATTCCATTCTATTCATACCAGCTATATCAGCAGCATTATATGCACAGGTTTCTGTTAAATAAGCTATAACAGATTCTGGATCCCCTTCTAGTATTCCATCAACTTGTGCTCTCAACTGCATTTTTGTTAGATGCCTAATCTCTATAGCATCCTCTGGGCATACTGATGCGCATCTACCGCACCCCTTACAAGCCATATCTATAACTTTGTAATCCTCGGTTATAGCATTATACCTACAAGCCTCTATACATAAACCACATTTGGTACACTTATCTAGATCTATAACTGCTGTAGTTAAGTCTATAGTAGCTGTATCACTCTTCAATATTGTAGCGGCTCTACTAGCTGCTGCACCTGCATCAGTTATACTATCTTGTATGGATTTAGGTGCCTCTGCAGTACCAATAATATAGATTCCCTCTGTTGTTGTATCAACTGGTGCAATCTTTACATGTAATGGTGACAAAAATTTATCCATACCATATTGTAGATGTAACACCTCAGCCATCTTCCTTGTACCATCAGATGGTTCTAATGCTGCTGCTAATACTATTAGATCTGATTCAATCCTCAATAATTTATCAGTGGCTTTATCAAATACATCGAAGTAGAGTTTACCATCCGGTGTATCCATTATCTCAGAGGGTCTACCTAGTATCATGTTGATATTCTTATCTCTCATGAGTTGATAGTACTCCTCGTTTCTACGACCTGGTGCTCTAATATCAATGTAACACATGTTTATAGTGGCATCAGGTATCTTAGAACGTATTATCTTAGCATTCTTAATGGAATACATGCAGCATATACCAGAACAATACTCTTTATGTCTCTTATCTCTTGAACCAGCGCACTGGATGAAAGTAATAGTTTTAGGCTCTCTACCATCTGATGGACAAATAATTTTACCACCAGTGGGACCAGATGGTACTATCATCCTCTCTAATTCTAAACCTGTTATAACATTAGGATGCTCATAGTAGTATTCAGTTTTATGTAAATCCATTTGCTTATAACCAGTTGCAACTATTATAGCTCCAACCTTAATCTCCCTAGTCACGGTTTTCTGGTTAAAATCTATTGCATCAGCTGGACAAACCTTTTCACATAAACCACATGTACCCTTATTTATTTTCAAACAATGTTCTTCCTCAATAAATGCTACATTAGGTACAGATCCATCAAAGAGTATATGAATAGCTTTGGTATCATCTAAACCTAGGTTATACTTGTTTGGGATGGTTACAGGGCATCTCTCAGTGCATATGCTGCAACCAGTGCATTTATCTACATCCACATACCTAGGTTTTGTTTCTATTGTAACAATATACTCCCCTACTCTTCCCTCTAGTTTCTTAACCTCAGTTAAGGTTAATAACTCTATATTTGGATGAGAGTTTACTTTATTCATTATAGGTGAGATAGTGCACATTGAGCAATCATCTGTTGGGAATGTTCTACCTAGTCTCGTCATGTTCCCTCCAATAGAAGCTTCTTTCTCCACCAGGTAAACATGGAAGCCTTTATCAGCTAGTTCCAGTGAAGCATGCATACCTGCTATACCAGCACCTATGACAAGTATGTCTCTATTCACGGATACCTCTATC
>CAZCPZ010000068.1:0-7568 GCA_964499875.1 uncultured Thermoplasmatales archaeon
ACGTTGTTTTAGTTGAAGTAGAAACATTAACATTTTCTCCACTAACCCCCCACCATGGTTGAGAAAGAGAAATTATGATTAAACCAACAATTAGTAGAGATATTACTTTATACACTTGTCTCCTCCATATTCCAATTAATATTGCAGCTGATGCAAACATATAGCCAAGTAGAAGTATAAGAGAATGTAGGGGAGAAGACGCCTTTGTCACCAGACTTAAATCCTGCTTCCCCAAGACGGAGAATCCTTGATAAGCCACTGTTTCATCATCTACAACAACCCTCAATTTATACTCTCCAGGTGGAATACTTGTCTCTGCTTCACCATCTGCCACCCCAATAGATGTCTTTTTATCACCTCTCAGAAGAATCAATCTCCCTTTCTCCAGTGGTAAACCCATAGAGTTCCATATCCTAACATTTATAGGAAATTCAGCAGGGAAATCAATATCTATAATGGAATCCCTGATTACATCCACTGTTTCCTCCAAATTAAAAGATTTATAACTCATCTTCAACCTATATTTAGCTGCTGGTAGATTATCTAATATATAAACTCCTTTGCCATCCTCCTTAGCTTTAATATTCTCTTTATCTACCATCTCTTCACTTGTAGCTATAGGGTTTACATTAACCTCCAATGGTAAACCCCATGTATCCCTAATATTTATACTCAGATTATATAAACCTACTTTAAACTCCCTATATAAAACTTTAAAATGATGTTTAAACTCAAGTTTAACATCTTCCTCTCCTAATAGGAAGCCTTTGTATAAAACTTGTAACCTATATTTACCCAGCGGGATAGGGATTTCAACACTACCGTTCTTATCTGTCTCACTGGAAGAAATAACTACATCACTATACTTTAAATAAAACAATACACCAGGTACAGCTTCACTGTTTTGATCAACAACTCTACCTTTAAAGACTGTCTCTACTTTACAAAACACATGTATCTTGGTATCACCTGTTAGATTCACTATCTTGAAACCTATGAAACGCCTTTCCCTCCCAACCACAGGGTTCTCCTTATAAACCTTTATCAAATACCTACCAGGTTTCACATCTGGAAAATGTATGGATTTAAAAAACGAACTATTCCTGATATCAAAGAAACCTAGAGTCTTAGAGACCTTCTCCTTCAATGATAGATTCTCATTTATATCTCCCATTGCTCCTAGATGTAATCTACTAGGTGACCCTGATGATATAAACTCGTTTTCTCTATACAATTCAACTGTTAGATAAGTTAGATTTCTACCAGTCGCAGCAGACAACATAGACCCGAGAGGAAAAGAAGGAGCCATATGAACGTACACAGTTAATCTATACCCTTCTTCCTCTTCAACTCTTGTAACATCACTTTTTCTTAGGGGGGGTTGAATAGCAACTAACTGCTTATAGATAGCTGCTTCCTTCTCTATAGATTTATAACCACCGCTTCTAAGAGTAATGAATTCAACAGAGAAAGATACTTCTAATCCTCCTCTCAAAGTAGTATCATGCCTACCTGCCTCATAGGCATTTCTAACAGCAATGAGATCCCCGCTATCAGCCTCTAAACCAGGTAGTTTAACATGTTGATGGACACTTGTTTTAACCTGTACGCCATCTTCCTCTGGATTGTTAACCAAACCATTATTGGATTCAAAAACTAGACCATGAGTAAGCCCAGTCTCCGGATCATCTATACACATCCAAGCTTCCTCTCCAAGATCCTCATCATCTGCAGCTGAGAGAATCCACTCTGCAGGATCAGCAGATGGATCAGTTGGTATGCTATACTCTCTAAGATTACCATCCTCACCTTGAAAATGGACGTACGGTAGAATCCTACCTAGATTCATCTTCTCAATTGTTGCACTTCTAGATTTAATTGTTGAGATAGAGGCATAAGTCCCCTCTTTCTCCTTATTCCCCTGGATTTCAACTGTTTTTAAAACCTTATGGTGAACATCAACGTACAGCATCTTCCTCTCACAGGGTTGATAATAATATGTATAGATATTATCTGTTCGAATCTCTCCACCTGGAGATGTTCCATTTATTCTGACTCTAACCATCAAATTTCCATCAACCAATATAGATTTGACTACATTAGTTGCCCATTCTGAACCAGTGCTTTCACCAGCAGGGTTTATACTATAACTCATATGGAATGAGGCTATCTGCTCCGCATTAAATGTTTCAAAAACTGTTGAATTAGGTTTAAGTTTAATCACGGAGTTTGACATACCATTACCAAGTAATTCTCCTTCTTGACAAATACCATAGATGATGTAGTCATCCTGTGTAATCTTATAGTAATCTAAATCTATAATCTGACCGGATATAGGCTCATAGAAATAGTGATTATCCGTAACGGAGACATGATCTGGGTAATTAGGTGATTCAACTGGTTTATCACTATACCTAACCACATATTTTTCTCCTCCATCCACATCACCTGGTATAAGGAAAACCACGTTGCAGGAATCAATATGGATATCATCTACATGCGAGAGATCATAGATTTGAGATTCTATCTCGTGGAAACCACTTGAATCAAGGTACCCAACTCTTATAGAATGTATTGTCTCATTAACAGCCCAACAAGGGTTACTAAAGGTTACATGGATATCAACCGGTTGATACTTTGCTTCCTCTAAACTTGTATCAATTGGTATATCTATAATCTCCTCAAAAGGTAGATTATCTCCCTCAGCTCTTGAGAGGCATATCATTGTAGAAGTAAGCATAGAGCAGACAAGTAGTAACGGCAATATCTTCTCTCTTTTGAGGAAATCCATAATTCAAAATAAATTTTATAATATAAAAAATTTAAATAATTTTTTTCTATGATCTACGATACTATATGAATAAGTAGATAACCGGTATAAGAAGTAAGACAATAGCTACGATAGAGCATACCACTCCAGTAACTCCAAGAGCATATTCTCTTGGTAAAACCTTTTGTGTCAATATAATAGCTCCTATCCCATATAATATTACACCTATGACTCCTATAAACATCAAGGTGAGGCTTAGCATCAATAAAACTGATAAACCATACATCATGAGAACAGCTAATGGTATACCAGTGCAGAGTAGATACACTAATAAGTAGAACATGAAGCGTCTATAGGATAAACCCCTGATTCTCTTGGATAAATTACCAGCAGTTTCATATAGCATCCTGGTGGCTGCTTCAAAACCGGAGTAAACAGTCCCAAATAAAGCAAAGAATACACTAATCTGAAACAGGGGTTTCAACCAATCAGAGAGGCAAGTAAATATAATAAGCTGATTCTGCACAAGCCGAGTATCCTCTGGTAGTAGATGATTTGGAGCAAGTAGTATTGCACCTGCTATCATATAAGCAGCTGAAACCAAGGAAACAAGTATGAAAGCCATAGATAAATCAACAGATAAAGGTTTTAGAAGCAAATTAACCCTCTTCCTACGACCCTGAGGGAGATATTCTAATTCCCCTCTCTCTTTAAAAATGCTAAAACATTCTTGAGAGAACTTCTCTGGATCATCTCTTCCCTTGAATATACCCCAACCTTTCACTTTTATCCAACCAATGTAACCAATCAATGTTATTATAGTAACTGTTAAAGTTCCAAGATAACCAAGCATATATAGGGGGATAGATGTCCTAGTTACAGAGGGATACTCTTCAATAACCCAACTAGGGAAACCATCTGGGACATCACCTATCATAAAGAAATGTGGTAGTATACTTAGTATATCTGGTTTAAGTGAGATAACAGCAGCTACTGCTCCAACTGCTAAAACCGCTACAAAGAAAGCTTGGGAATACTCTAATAATCTATACCTACCTACTAATGCTAGGAAAGCAGCGAATAAACAAAACAATATACCCCATAGTAGATAGTGTCCTCTACCGAATATCCATTGTAGGGATTGACCAAGAGATGTAACAATTGAAGCAGTGAATATAGGGATAAATATGATCATTATAACTATAAACAACCAGTTTATCCATCTAGCTTTAATGGAGAATAAATCCATCAAACCTACACCAGATATCATCGTAAATCTACAGCTTACATAAGCTATAATATAGGATCCCATGTTCAAGGTAATTAACCATAACAATGTGTAACCTGCCCATGCACCGATTTGTGGACCCAATATAAGTTGCCCTTGGCCAATGGTGAGAGAAGCAACAATTGCCCCAGGTCCAAAAAACTTGAGGTAACCAAGATATTTCCTAAGAGACGGTTTCTCCAGAGTTACTTGATCAGGTTCAGGGAAAGATACTTGTTTCATTTATTCAACCCTACTCAAATACTATCTCCTCTCTCCTCCTAAGCACTGGTTCTGGTAGTAACCTAGGTTTAAAGGTTTTTCTTACCTCTCTATCATAGTTCTCCTCTCCTTTTTCTTCTAGAATCACTTTACCTTTCTCAATCATCTTCAAGATATTTGCATTGATCTTATCAACAGTAGCTGGAGCAAGCCTGTAGACAAGTTTCATCATCCAGTTTAAACCATATGGAATAGATTCTAGTCTCATAATAGTCTCAGGTATAGCAGATAACCATATTCCTATAGAGTCTTCTCCAAATTTTGTTATAGGTATACCTGCTGCAGCTTGTCTCTCAGGTGTTGGCCCAACATCACAGACCACCCATTTACCATCAACATAAACCTCTCCTTCTCCATGTAACATGAAGTAACCCATTGCATCAGACCATTTTCTAACAAGTGGATCAGCAACAAGTGTTTCCTCCCAAGCTTGATGGATCATGGAGAGAGAATATAATTTATATCTAGCTTTGATACCAGCTGCTCTACATAATGCTACAAATACTGATATCTCATGTAGACAAGTACCTGTCCCCCTTCTAAGGGTATTCTCAACACCATCCAGAGGAATCATCTCTAATGTCAGTTTACGTTTACAGAATTCGAAAGCTGCTTCTGCAAACTCTCTATCAGATTTCTTAAAAGCACCTAGTTGATTAGCTAGAGCAATTACCTCAGGTGCACGTGGATTACAGTATAAAGTAGGTCGAAGATACTTCTCATCAGAATCACAATACTTCATTCCATCTCTATATTTTGGTAACTCATATCTTCTAGGTGGACGAATGTATAGTCTCTTAAAGTCACGATTCCTAGTAAGTTTTTTGATATCACTAAGGTTTGTAATCATTACTCTACCCATCGCTAAAGTACCAGCCAGTAGGAGCTTCCTCATCATCTTGGGAGGTATATAACCCCTCTCTTTTATCTCTCTGAGAGTAGTCATTTCTCATCCACTCTAACTACAGGTTTTTTAAAGAGAAGCGAACAAACTCGTTGTGTATTTATTTTTTCTTTAAAAACACGTTTTTTATCTCCCTAAGTCCATGGATAACATTCTTCTCACTTCCTCTGCACATCCTCTAACATCTTCACCTTTTACTCTCTTAACCTCTGGTTCCAATACTGGTCCAGGTCTATCGCATACTGGGCAGCGCTCTAAGAGTTTAACTTGATCACCTGTTATGATAAACCCTGGGTAGCTGAAAGCTGCAGCATCTAAGAATGCAAATCTACCAGTTTCACCATATCCAACTGGTTGAAATTCTTCATCTAAGACCAATGGTTTATAGTATGTATATGGAGCATGAAGATAATGGCCCTCTGGACAATGGACCATCCAACCATTACCTTCAACCATACCGTATACATCTAAACAGTATTTACCTGGTATACCAAGATATCTCTCCACTTCTCTTCTAAACGCTGAGACTGGTAGCCTTTTATTCTCATGTATCTTCCATCCACCACCAGTTGCAACCCCTCCGTTTTCACCGAATTCAAATCGTTTACCTTGCTCTTTTAATCTCTCAATAACAAAATGGATTAGATAGGGAGCTCCAACTAGGTATATTTTATCACCAGCTTTCTCCCTCTCCTCCAACCAAGAGATTATCCTATCTATCGTTCTTCTTGAATTTCTATATACAGCGTACCTAACTAACTTACCCTTTAATCCTCCTCCGCTCATTGCCATGCTTATGAGTTGAGTAGTTACTCTCTTATTAATCGCAGCTTCTACGTGTTTAACAGCATCATAGATGATTTCTGTAACTTTACCAGCATATATGTAGTTAACTTTGGGATTGGGCATCATTATATACCCATAGGAATCATAAGACCATAGGGGGTACATCATAGTTATTAGAGACTTAGCTAGTGCATACTCAGATGCCAGGAAGGTTCGTTTATCTCTAGGGATAAAGGTATGTCTACCTCCAGTACCACTACTATAAGTAACTAGTAGTCCTGCTTCATTGAAGGCGTCTATCACATCATCATATGAAGGATTCTTTTGTTTAATAACAATCCTTGGTAATTCACCAGTATATATGTTTCCAAGCCAAGTTGCAAAATCTCTACCAGATGGATAATCTTTGAAGAATCTATCAGGTATGAGAGGTATTTTATTCAAATCCTCTGGTTTTTTCAGATCATCCGGTGATATCTTATGTTCTCTGCAGAAGTCATGATAAAATGGGTTGTTATTATAGTGGTAAGTGAAAGAGTATTTTATAGCTTTAAACTGAAGTTTTTCTGCCTCATCTAGTGGAACTCTGTATAAATCCTTAGGTTTAAATAAGGCTTCATCGACGGGTGTCCAATCTTTTTTAGGTGGAATATAGTGTTGAACCTTCTCTTCAAACTCTTTTAGATAGGTATCTAGGTCTTTCATTATTATCTTCTCCTACACTAATCGATATAAATTCCAACCAATATATTTAAATATGTCGTCTACTTATTCGTTCTTCGACGAATTATAGTTTTTATTTTAGCAACTACCTATCAATGATTTTTACGTATAGGATAATAATTCCACTATTTCTAATTTTTTTCTTTCCTAACCTCTCTTATCTTAAAAACAAGGGTCTGCTGATTAGAGCTTGTTTCTACTATTCTCTACCAGAACTAGACGATAGATGTGTTAGGGAACCTCAAAACAATTTTTATCCAACCTGCTGTGTTGAATAATTTGAGATGAGGAGGATCTCTCATCTCAAATTTATTTTGATTAGAGTCAGGATAAGGGGGTGGTTAAATAATTTAGGAGCATATTATAGGAATAGGAGTTTCATCTCCACCTCCATGGGGTATTCCTTCTATGGTTTCTTGCTCTAACTGTTTCACCAAACACTCTTTTGACACCAGAGAAAAAACTCTCTACTATCCATCTATAACCATTACTTGTATTTATCCCTCCAACCCTCGTAACCTAGTTTCCTGATTTCTCTAAGCATCTTAGCTCTAAACGGTGAACCCTTGGCTTTGGTTGAAGCATCTTTTCTTGTCTTAATAACCGGTTCTATATCATTACCTGCTAGGTAGTTGAAATTCCCTCTACTATCATAACACTCCATCAGCATACACCCTAGATATCTTCCCACCCTTATCCTTAACTTGCTCCACGAGTGGTTTTAGCATCTTTCCATCAACTGGTTCTCTCATCCGTTATCTCCAGGGCTAAAAGTTTCTTCGTCTTAACATCTACAGCTATGTGAACCTTGATCCAACCTTTCCTGGTCTTCCATT